>JAKFYA010000030.1 GCA_021731095.1 Acidobacteriota bacterium
GGCTGGTGGGCGAGTCTGGCTCCGGCAAGAGCGTCACCGCGCTCAGCATCCTAAGGCTGATTCCCGATCCGCCGGGGCGCATCGTCGGCGGTTCCATCACGTTCCGTGGACAGGACCTGCTGGCGCTGCCGCTTGACGAGGTTCGGAGCATTCGCGGCCGGGAGATCAGCATGGTCTTCCAGGAGCCGATGACCTCGCTCAATCCCGTGTTCACGATCGGGATGCAGTTGACCGAGGTCATCCTGGCCCACGAGGCCGTCAGCCGGGACGAGGCAGAGCAGCGGGCCGTGGCGATGTTGACGGAGGTCGGTATTCCGGACGCAGCCTCGCGCATGACGCAGTATCCCCATCATTTGTCTGGCGGCATGCGGCAGCGGGTCGTGATTGCCATGGCTCTCCTCCTGAATCCGTCGCTGGTCATTGCGGACGAGCCGACCACGGCCCTCGACGTGACGATTCAGGCCCAGATTCTGGATCTGATGCTGGCGCTCAAGTCGCGACGCGTCGGCGCTGCCATCCTGCTCATCACGCACAACATGGCGGTCGTAGCCGAGACCTGCGACCGGGTGGCCGTCATGTATGGTGGCAAGATTCAGGAGGTCGCTCCGGTCGACGCGCTGTTCGCCAACCCCCTCCATCCATACACGCGTGGCCTCCTGGCCTCCATTCCGCGCATCAGCGGCCCGAAGGCCAGGCGACTGACAGTCATCCCCGGGTCCATCCCCGACATTCACAGCCTGCCGGCCGGGTGCAAATTCGAGACGCGGTGCATCGACCGCTTCGGGCCGTGCGCGGCCACCGAGCCGCCGCTGGTGGAAGTGCAGCCGGATCACTTCGTCCGATGCCATCTGCATGCGGAGGTGGCTCGTGGCTGAGGCCCTGGCCGCGCAGGCACCCATCCTGCTCGAGGTAAACCACCTCACGGTGCGCTTTCCCGTGTTCGGGGGCGTGTTCCTGCGCCGGACGGGTGAGGTGCGTGCCGTCGAAGACGTGTCCTTCTCCTTGCGTCAGGGAGAGACGCTGGGCCTGGTGGGCGAGAGTGGCTGCGGCAAGAGCACGGTCGGCCGCGCCATCATCAACCTGCTGCGAGCGATGAGTTACAAGGTCGAGGTCACGGGCGAGGTCCGGTATCACCATCCCTCGGGCGTTGTCGACCTGGCGCATCTCAGCCAGGACGAGATGCGGCCCTACCGGTCCGACATCCAGATGGTGTTCCAGGACCCCTATTCGTCTCTCAATCCCCGGAAGACGGTCGAACAGATCGTGGGCGAGCCGCTCCGGATTCACGGAACGGGCGACAGGCGTGAGCGCGAAGACCGGGTTCGCTGGCTGCTGGAGAAGGTGGGGTTGTCCCCGGACCACGCGCAACGGTATCCCCACGAGTTCTCAGGAGGGCAACGGCAGCGCATCGGCATTGCCCGGGCGCTGGCCACCAATCCGAAGATCGTGATTGCCGACGAGCCGGTGAGCGCGCTGGATGTCTCGATCCAGGCGCAGGTGGTGAACCTCATGCAGGACCTGCAGGAGGAGTTCGGCCTGTCCTACATCTTCATCGCCCACGATCTGTCAGTGGTGCGTCACATCTCCGACCGCATTGGCGTGATGTATCTGGGCAGTCTGGTGGAACTGGGTGACGGTGACGACATCTACAGCCGCCCTGTCCATCCCTATTCCAAGGCGCTGCTGGCGGCGGCGCCACGCCCGGATCCGTCACGCGAGGGGCGAGCACCCCACCGCCTGCCCGGCGATGTCCCCTCTCCCATGAACCGGCCATCCGGGTGCGCCTTCCGTACCCGATGCCCGATTGCCAGGCCCGCGTGCGCGACAGCGGTGCCTCCGCTCGAGATGCGGGCGGGACGCCTGGTCGCGTGCCCCTACGGGGACTGACGACTTTCTCGCCGCGACTGGTGATTTCAGGCCCTCACAGTGGGCGGGGAGCGGCCGGAGCCCTAATCTGACCAGATACGCGGCAGTGTCCTCTGGCCTGGATGCTGCAGCAGTATCCAGCGGCGACCCATCCAGACCGAGTCCCGGTTCGTGCGCGGCCGCCCGTCGAGGACGTCATGAAACCCCAAGTTGGCATCTGGATCGATCACACACGTGCGGTGGTGGTGAACCTGGCGAATGGTCACCCGACGACGGAGACCATCGAGTCCGGCGTGCCTGGACACCCTCATTTCGGAGGGCAGCAGGACGGTGGAGGCGAGCAGAAGTACGAAGCCCGCCACCGGCAGGGCCTGGCCCGGTTCTACGATGCGGTGCTGGCGCAGGTCCCGACCCCTGCGCACCTCTTCATCATGGGCCCCGGCGAAGCCCGTACCGAACTCCGGGCGAGAGTTCCGGAGGCCGACGGTGTCGTGGCGCTGGAAGCGGCGGACGCGCTGACCGAGCCGGCACTGGTGGCCCGGGTCAAGGCGCACTTCGCGCACATACACTGAGAGCCTGTCGCGGTGCCGCATGCGGCATGCCCCCATAGGGAGATGGCGGCATGCCGTGTGCTGTACTAGCGGCCAGGCACCTGAAATTGGCCAGTGTTCAGGTCCCTGTCGACACTTCTGTCGGATACTGGCCAGGCCTGATACCAGGTTGTTACTCGCCCACATCACAATCAGGACGAGAACCGAGGAAGCAGAGGGCGCCATGGCGAAGAAAGCAGCAACGACATCCACCACCCCAGCCAGGTCCGTGAAGACCTCGAAGCCTGCCGGCACGCCACGACCGAGGACCAGGAAGGCCGCCGTGGCAGCTCCGGTGTACGAACCTGATGTGGTTGACCAGATCCGGGTGCGTGCGTATTACCGCTCCCTGGCCCGTCCAGGCCACGAAGCCGACCCGATGGCCGACTGGCTCGAGGCCGAGTCGGAGGTGAAGCAGCGCCAGTGAGCTGAAGCGGAGGTCATGGCTTCGGCGGTAGCTGGTGGGCGGAGTGGGCTTCTTCCATGCCGCGCCGGAGAAAGCCATTCACCACCTCCGCGTGCGCGTGGAGCAGTCGCACCGTGTAGGGATCCTTCGAGGTTTCCACGACCCGGATGCCGTCCTTGAGCTGCGTCACTCGGACCACGATCCTGTCAGCGTTCCGGAAGAGTTCGGCGAACAGCGGGTCCCAGTCATGAATCGGTCGGACCTCTTCCACGCGTCTGACCATGGCCGCGACATGGGTCTTGATGGCTCGGGCCACAGCCTTGTCATCTGAACGGGTCGTGGTATCGATGCCGTCGGGACGATTCCGGACCACCCTGACGACCTTGGCGCGGTCCGCCATGAGGGCATGAATCGTGGCCATATCCGAGCGGTGGTCATCCTGGTGGGCTGGCCGGGCTACACCGTCGCCGCCACCCTGTGAGTCTGGCGCGGCGGGGGCGGAGTGGTCATGGCGTGGACAGCCAGTGCATTCCTGGGCCCAGCCGGGGATGGCTGACATCGCCAGCGTGGCAAGTCCGAAGAGCGTGAGCGGAAGGATGCGGTGCGAGGTGCGCGTCATGGTGACTCCACTGGGGGTGGCGGCCGGATTGGCCCCCTGCCCGTGAGGATGCAGGGAGTCCGGAAAGGGTGACAGCAGGATAGGCGACGAAAAGTGGTGTGATTGCGGGGTCGTGACGACTCCGATAGAGTGAGCTGACGCTTTCTGGACCATGGTCGCCGTGCCCACGCCTCTTCCCACGCTGCTGAAGACCTTGCTCCTGTCGCGCACGGGTGATGCCCTGACGCGGTGGCTGGATGGCGGCCTGATGGCCACGCCACAGGATCTGCAGCCCCTCCAATCGGCCTATACCTCGGCACCGCGGGTGCTCGGCCGTGGTGTCCTGACTCTGACGTCAGACGAAGGGCGCGCGCTGGCGGCCAGTGCACCAGACCTGGAGGTGCGGGGGTGGAGCCTGTTCGATGCCGCGCGGGTGATGCTGCTGTTGCACCTGGCCGAACTCTGGCTGGCTGAAGACTTCATCCGTGCCGCGACATCCTGTTACGCGTTGGGCGATGCCCGCGAGCAGCAGAGCTGGCTCAGGGGCCTGCCCCTGCTGCCATATCCCGATCAGTTCCTGGCGACGGCTCTGGATGCCTGCCGGACGAACATCACCCCGGTGTTCGAGGCCATTGCCTGCGAGAACGCCTATCCCGTGCGCCATTTTCCGGCGCTCCACTTCAACCAGCTGGTGCTCCGGTCCCTGTTTCTCGGTGTCGCCCTTGAGCGCATCGTGGGACGGGACTCACGCCTGAATCCGACGCTGACCCAGATGGTGCAGGACTTCGCGGCCGAGCGCCGTGCTGCCGGACGGCCTGTGCCGGCCGACCTGCCCCTCGCGCTTCACGCCTGAACGCCTACGCAAGGTTCCGCCATGAAGATCTTCGACCCGCATATCCACATGACGTCCCGCACGACGGACGACTATCAGGCGATGGCCGCAGCGGGCATCGCTGCCATCATTGAACCGGCCTTCTGGCTGGGACAGCCACGCACCAACGTGGGCAGCTTCATCGACTACTTCAACAGCCTGATCGGATTCGAACGCTTCCGGGCCTCGCAGTTCGGCATCCAGCACTTCTGCACCATCGGGCTGAATCCGCGCGAGGCGAACAACCCGGCGCTGGCCGACGACGTTCTGGCTCTGATGCCGCGGTATCTCGAGAAGGATGGTGTGGTCGCCATCGGCGAGATCGGATTTGACGACCAGACCGATGCCGAAGAGTCGGTGCTGCTGCGACAGCTGGAGATGGCCAGGCAGTTCGATCTGCCGGTGCTGATTCACACGCCCCATCGCGACAAGAAGCAGGGAACCGCGCGGACCATCGAGCTGGTGCGGCGTTCGGGTCTCCCGGAGGGACGGGTCCTCATCGACCACAACAACGAAGAAACCCTGCCGGTGGTGCTGGCATCGGGGTGCTGGGCCGGTCACTCGATCTATCCGCACACGAAGATGGACGAAGGCCGGATGGCGGACCTGGTGAAGAAGTACGGCGCCGACCGCATCGTGATCAACAGTGCCGCCGACTGGGGGATCAGCGATCCGCTCAAGGTTCCGAAAACCGTCGTCGCCATGCGTGACGCCGGCATCGATGAAGCGACCATCTCGCGCATCGTGTGGGATAACCCGGTCGCCTTCTTTGGTCAGACAGGCCGGCTTGAGTTGGCAGCGCCAGCAACCGAGCCGATCGACCTGTCGCGCAAGCACGAGGGCAACACGCTGCTGCGTGGCGAGACGACGCTCGGCACGCGCTGACCGCACGCGCCATGCACCCGACAGCTGTCCTCGATGTGGTGGGCCTGACGCCCGCCCTCATGGGCGAAGACACCCCGCACCTGAACGCGCTGCTCGCAACAGGCTCCAGCGCGACCATCGACACCATCACCCCGGCAGTCACCTGCTCGGTCCAGGCGACCTTTCTCACGGGGACGCTGCCCTCCGAACACGGCATCGTCGGCAACGGCTGGTACTTCCGCGACGAAGCCAAGGTGATGTTGTGGCAACAGCCGAACAGTCTGGTGCAGGCCGAAAAGGTCTGGGAGACGGCGCGGCGACGCGACCCGTCGATCACCTGCGCCAAGATGTGCTGGTGGTACAACATGTACAGCTCGGTCGACTGGTCGGTGACGCCACGTCCGGTCTACCGCGCAGACGGCGGGAAGATTTTCGACATCTACACGGCACCGCCTGAGCTGCGGTCCCGTCTGACCAGTGCGCTGGGCCGTCCGTTCCCGTTCTTCAACTTCTGGGGACCGCAGTCGAACATCGAATCCAGCCGCTGGATCGCCGAGGCCTCCGCGCTGGTCGACGAGTGGCACCATCCATCGCTGCTGCTCGTGTACCTCCCGCACCTCGACTACAACCTCCAGCGACTCGGCCCGGACGACCCGGCCATCCGTGCGGATGTGCGTGCGATCGATGCGGTCTGCGGCACGCTGATCGCCACGCTGCGCGCGCGTGGGCGGCGCATCATCGTGCTGTCTGAGTACGGCATCGTGCCGGTCCATCGCCCGGTGCACCTCAACCGGCGGCTCCGGGAACTGGGGCTGCTGGCCGTGCGTGACGAACTGGGCACGGATGCTTTTGATGCAGGCGCGAGTGACGCCTTCGCGGTGGCGGACCATCAGGTGGCGCATGTGCACGTCCGGAATCCTGCGCGGATCCCCGAGGTCAAGGCTCTCGTCGAGGCGATGCCGGGTGTCGAGCGCGTGTATGCGGGAGAGGACCGGGCCGCGCTGGGCCTGGACCACGCTCGCGCGGGCGAACTGGTCGCGGTCTCGATGCCTGACAGCTGGTTCACGTATTACTACTGGCTCGATGACCGTCGAGCGCCAGACTATGCCCGAACCGTGGACATTCACCGCAAGCCGGGGTACGACCCGGTCGAGCTGTTCATCGACCCGGCCATTCCGTTCCCGACCCTGAAGGCGGGGCTGACGCTGGCGAAGAAGCTCCTCGGATTCAGGTATCTGATGGACGTGATTTCGCTGGACGCCACCCTGGTCAAGGGCTCGCACGGTCGCATCACGGACCGGCCTGAGGATGGACCGGTCTTCATCTCGTCAGAGCCTGGCGCCGTGCAGGGCTCGATTCCTGCGACGGCAGTGCGGGATCAGATGCTGGCGCACCTGTTTGACGAGGCGCCTGGCGTCGAACGCTGACGCCGGTTGTGGGCTCGGCTAGGTGCCGGACACGAGACGCTGGAGCACGAGCGTCAGCGGAAAGCCGGCGGCCGCCACCAGCGCCAGACCGGGGCCGCCCCCGCAACTCAGGATCACCGCGGCATCGACCAGGGAGATGCCGGCGAGCAGGACAGGCACCGCCGCGCCTCCGGCGGGTCCGAGCCGCTTGGCCACGACCGTCAGCCCGGCGACGTACCCCATCAGGACCAGACCGGCCACCAGCACGGCCGCAGGCACGTGTCCACGCGCGACAGCGGCGGCCACGGCGTACACCAGTCCCCGGCACAGCCCCATCACAAGAGGTCCATAGGGATTGCCCTTGTGGTGCAGATCGTAGAACACGATGGCCGCCGCGAGGGCGCCCAGGCAGCTCAGGGCCAGGGAGCCGGGCTGTCGCGAGGCTGCTGTGGCCATGCCAGCCACCATCAGTCCAGCGCCGATGGCAAGGACCTCGGCCCGGCGGACGTCTCCGCGTGGCAGGGGACGGTCCGTGCGATGGGCCCGGTCGAAGCCCTCATCTGCCAGGTCATTCAGAAACATGCCGGCGACGTACATGAGAGACACGCCCACGGCCAGGCGGGCGAACGTCTGCGATCCCAGCACGTGGGCAAACTCTGCCGCCCTCGGCGCGACGCCCGCTGCTGCCAGACCGGCGAGCACGTTGGTCCAGACCGTCGGCAGGTTCGAGAGGCGCGAGAGTGTGAGGTAGGCGCGCCAGCGGGAGCGTCTGTCTGTCATGCCTCCAGGCGTTCCCTGGCCCAGTTCAGCTCACGGGCAATGGCGCTGCAGACGTCCATCGACCGGTACTCCTCAGGCAGCACGTCCCACGTATAGGTCTCCACCTCGAAGCACTCACAGGCGCCAGACTGGCGAACCAGGGAGAGCAGGGTGGAGAGATAGGCCTGGGTCGTGTCGAAGTGGCGCATCCGGTCGAGGAAAATCGGGACGTGGAAATGCACCCGCCAGTCGCGCCGGTCCGTTGAAAGGTCTTCGATGGCCTGGCCAAGGGCCTCAGGGAGATCCACGTAGTGGGTGAGGGCGCCGTTGCGCCGCTCGACGACCTGGTGGAGGTAGGTGTCCTCGGCAAACGGGGCCAGGGCGTCCACTAGTTGTGCCGGCGTCCGCTGGTCCAGTTGCAGCGCCGAGCTGATCTGCACTTTCCGGATGGGGATGCCCGCTGTGGCAGCCACCAGCAGGGCGTCGGCTGGGTCCTCGAACTCGACGGCCATGTGGCAGGCATCCAGGCACAGGCCGAGATGCCGCCGCACCACGTCGATATCCATGGGGACGCGGGCCTCGGCGGCGATATAGGTGATGAGGCTCCGGTCGAGGAGGTACTTCGACATGAACGCCACCGCTTCCGCCACCGTTTCGAGGAAACAGGCTGGCTCCGGTTCGATGGCCAGGGACACGGTGACGCCGGTGCGATCACGCAGCGGGACCAGGTGGGCAATGTGGCGCAGCATGCCCTTGGCAATGTCGAGCCGGTCCTCGTCCGAGGTCACGTCCGATCGGAAGGCGCCTGGAACGGTGCTGATGCACCCGGACAGGCAGCGTGTGCCAGCGAGAATGCCAGCCAGGATGTTGCCGAGCTGATTCGAGTAGGTCACACGGGCCGGATCGCGCCAGTCCGGGCGGTAGACCTGTTCCTTGACGCGCTGACCGTGAAACGCGCCGTAGGGAAAGCCGTTGAGCGTGGGGATGTAGTAATCCCCCATGGCGAGGAAGCCGCGAAGGGCGGCCATGTTGCCTGGCCTGTCGAGTTCGGCTGCGGCCTCGGCCGACAGGCGTAGCCCGATGGCCATCGGACCCGTACACCCGACCTTCGCCCGAACGATCGGCAGCGCGTGGGCCAGCGCGGACTGCACCTCGGGCCAGGTCTCACCTGGATGAATGTTGGAGCAGT
This sequence comes from Acidobacteriota bacterium, assembly GCA_021731095.1. Taxonomy (GTDB): domain Bacteria; phylum Acidobacteriota; class Vicinamibacteria; order Vicinamibacterales; family UBA2999; genus JAKFYA01. The sequence continues at coordinate 8,550 of JAKFYA010000030.1, forward strand.
AGGTGAGGTGACGGATGCTCCCGACGCGCATGTCAGCCGTGAAGCACGGGAGCGCCCGTGGCGCGAGCCGCCGCGCGCGTGGACAGGTCCTGGAGCGCGGCAAGCACGATGTGGTCGTCCATCTCGGTCACTTCGAAGCTGTGACCGATACCCCGCAGCATGGTGACGTGCAGTTGCCCACCCAGGTGCTCCCGGAACTCCTGCAACCCGGCCAGCACGGCATGTCCGCCATGTCCGTCGCCGGCCTCCAGCACGTCGTCCCAGAGGGTCAGGCCGAGCCGTTCAAGGAGCGTCAGGATGCGCTCGGCGGTCGGTGGATCCAGGAACCCCTGCCGCACGGCATAACACACGTCCAGTGCCATGCCGATGGCGACGGCCTCGCCGTGGCGGAGGCGGTACCCCGACAGGGCCTCCATCTTGTGCGCCGCCCAATGACCGAAATCGAGCGGGCGGGCACTGCCCAATTCAAAGGGGTCGCCATTCCCGCAGATGTGCGCCAGGTGCAACTCGGCGGACTGGCGGATGATGGCGGGCAGCAGGACGGGGTCGTTCGCCGCAATCCGCTCGGGCGTGGCTTCGAGCGACACGAAGAAGGCCGGGTCGCGCAGCAGGGACACCTTCACGGCCTCCACCACGCCGCACACCACGTCACGCCGGTCGAGCGATTCGATGAACCGGCTGTCGTTGAGGACGGCAAACGGGGGGACGAAGGTACCGATGAAGTTCTTCTTGTCGAACAGGTTGATCCCGTTCTTGACGGCCACACCCGAGTCGGCCTGCGCCAGGACCGTGGTGGGCATCCGCACGATCCGGATACTGCGATGGCAGAGCGCCGCGGCGAACGAGACCATGTCGAGGACGGCCCCCCCGCCAATGACCAGCACGAACGACTGGCGATCCATGCCGGCATCATGCAGGTGCTGCAGCAGGTCGAGCGTCGGCCGCAGGTCGTTCTTGGAGGCTTCACCACCCGGGACGACGAGCGGTGGGGCGGCCAGCGTCAGGCCGCCCTCGTGGGCCGCGGCGTATGTGGCGATGTCCGCCAGGAGAGTCGGGCGGGCCGCGGCGACGCTGGCATCGACGGCGACGAACATGCGGTGGCAACGCCCTGCCTCGTCCACGCGCTGGTTCAACGCATCAAGCAGCGAGGGGTTGTCAGGCGCAAACACATCCCGCGTGTAGAAGACCGGGAAGTCGAAGCGGATGGAGAAGCCGTGGCGGACAACAGTCATGTGGGGCGGTGTACCACCGACAATTCTATCGCGCCGCCGACACCATCCGGTACATGCCTTCGATATTCAGGAGTCGCATGTCGGCAAAGCCGCTCCAGTCCCGGTATTTGTCCAGGTTGACGAGCGCCTGCGTCTCGGAGAGGGACTTGCCGGCTTTCACCTGCCGAGTCACCTGGTCCCGCAGGTCTTCCAGATACTCCCGGTGCATTTTGACGTCGGCCTTCCCGCCAACAGGGCCGTGGCCCGGCACCAGGATGTCGAAGTCCAGGGCCTCGGCCCTCGAAAGGGAGTCCAGCCACTCCGGGAAGACCGCCCCCGGGAAGTCCCTGTAGGCCAGGGACCGGACCGGGATGAAGTCGACGGCGAACAGGATGCGTTCCTTCGGGAACCGCAGAGCAATCATGCCGTCGCCATGGTTCGGACCCAGGTAGATCAGCTCCACGACCGTGCCCCCCAGCGACACCGTGCGTGTGGTGGCAAAGGCCTCGGACACGGGTGGGATGGGGGTCTGGACACGGTCGCGGACCAGGAGCACCCGCGTGGTCTCGTGACTGACAAAGGTCGCGGTATCGGAGAAGACCTGCCCTCCGGACGCGTGGTCGGCGTGACTGTGACTGTAGATGACGTACTTCACCGGCTTGCCGAACCGGGTCCGGATCTCCGCTTTCAGCCAGGCGGCGGCCTCGGCGTCAATCGGATCAGTCGCGATGACGCCGTCCGGCGTGACCGCGAAGACGGAGTAGTGACCGTTGTTGCGGAAGCGGTACACCTCACCCGCAACGCGGGTGATCTCCCGCTCGGCCGGTTGAGCTGACACAGGGGCCGCTGCCAGCAGGCCGAGCAGGAGCAGGCCTCCTGTCAGGCGCTGGCGACGGGTCGACACGGGGTGAGGTGTTCCGGTCATGTCTGGTGTCTCCTACGGAAGGCCCACGGCCACGACCGTGTTGCCCTGGGCAATGGCCACGAACTGCTTGCCGCTGGCCTCATACGTGAGCGGCGTGGTGACCATGGGCGCCTTCAGCGCCACTTTGGTCAGCGTGGCACCCGTGCGGGCGTCCAGCACGAGGAAATCCCGCAGAATGGCCTGGAACAGGACGTCCCCGGCTGTCACCAGGTTGCCGCCGTTGGTCGTCCCCGGGAATTCCTTCACCCACACCAGTTCGCCGGTGGCCGGATTGAAGGCCCCGATGTTCTGGGACGGTGTGACGCCCATCTTGCCCTGTTCGCCAATGCTCTGGAAGTGGCCCGGACTGCCTGGCCCCGGCTTGATCGAATTGCCAACAGGCTTGGTCTTGATCGACCACGCATCGTTCTTGCCCGTGACATACAGGAATCCGGTGCGTGGACTGAAGGATGACGAGCCACGATTCGGACCACCCAGCAGGCCCGGCGAGGTGATGACGAACTCGTTCACCTGCCAGGGGTGGAAACTGGGCCGGCGCAGTTTGGCCAGCTCCGGGTCGCTGATCTTCGGATACGTGGCGCAGAAGGGCTGCTGGGGGACGTAACGGGCCGAGTAGGGGATCGGCTGCGTCGGCCACGGCTGCTCGCCAGGCAGGTCGGTCTTGGTGGGGACCGGCGTTTCCACGATGGGGAAGATCGGTTCGCCGGTCTGGCGGTTCAGCGCGTAGACATAACAGGTCTTGGCCTGGGAGGCGAGGCCCTTGACCGGCTTGCCATCAACGGTGATGTCGAACAGTGTCGGGCCCGTCATCAGGTCCCAGTCCCAGATGTCGTGGTGAATGGCCTGGAAGTGCCACTTCAGCTTGCCGGTGTTCAGGTCCAGCGCGACGACCGAGTTCGTGAACAGGTTGACGCCCTTGCGCGACGAGCCGTCGTAGTTGGGTGAAGGATTCGACACGTTCGCATACAGCAGGCCAAGTTCGGGATCAATCGAGGGCTGCGTCCAGATGCCGCCGCCCTGGCGGAGTGGCCCGCTCCAGGTGTCCTTGGCCAGCTCCCAGCCATCATCGGTGGGGTTCTGCGGCACCGTGCGGAACACCCACTTGGTGCGGCCCGTCCTGGCATCGACGGCGACAATGAGGCCACCACTGATCAGGCTGTCGGCCACAGCACTGCCGACGTAGATCGTCCCGTTGTAATAGGTGGGCGCCGACTGGATGAGGTAGCCCACCGCCTCGGGGTCGAAGTCCTTCGTGTACTTGTCCGGGTCCTTGAAGTCGAGCGCGTCCTTGATGACTGTCGCCACGCCACCCTTGCCGAAGGTCTCGACCGGCTTGCCGGTCTTCGCATCGACGGCAATCAGGGAGTCCTGCCCGACCGCGAAGATCTTGCCGTCACCGTAGGCCGGACCACGGCCGTTGCTCTTCAGCGTGGGCTCCACGTCGTTCTGCCACTTGAGCTGCCCGGTGGCCGCGTCGAGCGCCATGAGCCTGGACCCGGAGTTCAGGAACATCACACCGTCCACGACGAGCGGCGTCGCGGTGCCGATGTTGGCGCCCTTGGGCAGTTCGTAGGTCCACTTGATGGTGACCTTGCCAGCCGTGGTCGTGTTGATCTGGGTCAACTGCGAAAAGCGGCTGTTCCGCAGATCCAGATTGTGCAGCGGCCAGTCGCCGGGCCTGGCATCAGTGGAACCCGCGCCCTGTGCCAGAGCCGGTGCGCCGCCGGCCATCAGCATGGCCGCAGCGCACAACGAGGTAAGGGTGGTCTTTGCGAATAGGTGCATCAGTTCACTCCTGAGTCGGTGCTCTATCTCGTAGGATTGTCGGAAACGTGCGTGCGCTTGCGTGCCAGCAGATCGGCCGTCTGAGCTGCGGCCTCCCGCACCAGATAGCCCATCTTCGGGTGCGAGGGTTCGAGGTCCGGCTCGAGACCGTGGCGACGGAGGGCCTCCGTCGTGCTCGGGCCAATGGAGGCGATGACGGTGGTGGCCAGCGCGGCGCGAAGCGCTGGCTCAAGGCCGAGGTCGCGCGCGACCTGCCACAGGTGGTCCACCTGCACGCCGGTGGTGAGCAGCATCACATCGACCGTGCCAGCGATCAGGCTGCGTACGGCCTGCCGGAGCGGCTCCAGATCGACCGGAAGCGCCCAGCGATAGACCGGCACCGTCGTGACCACCGCCCCGCGTGCTTCGAGCGCCTCGACGAGGGCGTCACTCGGGGCGCCGTATTCCTGAACACAGACCCGCAACCCGGTCAGGGGCGTGCCGTGCAGTGCGCCATCCAGCGCCGTCAGCACCTCGCGCCAGGTATTCGGCTCGGCCGCCACGGTCCATGCGGGGACGGCCACCTCACGCAGGACGGCCAGTGGCTTGGGCCCGCGGGCGACAACCCGTGTGGCTGCCAGTGCCGTCCTGACGCGCTCGGGGCCGTGGATGACGCCGACTGCGTCGAGCAGGGCACGGGCGCCCACACCCGTGAGCAGGATCACGATGTCCAGCTCACCCGCAATCAGCGCCTCGCCAAAGGCCCGGACGGCCGGGGCCGCGTCGACCGGGACCTCGCGAAGCGCCGGTGCGACGGTGGCTTCGCCACCAAACGTCCGGATCAGCGTGCCGACTTCTACCGCGCGGCGACTCTCGAGGGCCAGGACCCGCGCCTGTCCGAAACTGGGTGTCATAGGAGATAGCCCGACAAGGTTGCCAGCGTAAGCGCCACGCCGGCAAAGGCGATGGCCAGTTCGGTGCGACGGAGCGCCAGCAGGCCGGCCAGTGCCACGACTGCCGCGGCGCTCAGGACCTGCCAGGAGAACTCTTCCATTCGTGGTTCCGGCGGCAGGCTGGTGACGCGTCGTCGCGCCGCGTCGATGATGACATTCGACAGGTTGACGTCGGTGTCGCGGTCCAGTTCCAGATAGGTGCCGCCCGTGGCCGTGGCAATCTGGCGAAGCGACCCGCGATCAAGCGTGGAGTGCACCGGTGACGGCGGTGGCGGGGCCTCGCGGGCCCCGGACGGAATCACCGGTGGCGGCTCTGGAATGATGCCGCCGGCCATGGTCCCCACGCCGACGACCATCACGGGAATACTCCGGTCGCGGCACCGCTTCAGCGACTGCTCGACGACCCCGCTCCAGGACTGTCCGTCGCTGATCAGGACGAACAGTGGCGCGTTCTTCGACTTGCCGCGAATCTCCGCGTCCTTGTCGATGACACGCATGCCCCAGTCGATGCCCAGCTCGATGTTGGTGTCCCAGGTCGTCTCGTCTTCGATCGGGAACGGCGACTTCTCGCTCAGGTTGTCGAGAAAGAAGAAGTAGGTGTTCGGGTCCCGAGTCAGACGGACCTGCGGCGCGGCAATGCGGGCGAACAGCGTCAGCGCGATCCGGTCATCGTCCCATCGCAGGGCATCCCCCATCACCCGCAGGAAACGGACCGACCGTTGCCAGCGGTCTCCGGGGACGTCTTTCACGTGCATCGAGGCAGACCCGTCCAGCAGAATCACCAGATCGATGCCGCCCTTCCGGACCAGCGATGCCACGACGCCAGGACGGGCCAGCGCCACGACAATCAGGGCCGTGGCCAGAATCAGGCAGAGAGGGAACAGGGCAGGGCCCAGGACTGGAAAGTGTTCCAGGACCGGCACCTGCCGCGCCCTCGACAGGCGTCGCGCGTCGCGCTGTCGCACCTGGACGCGACGCAACCAGAGGATGAGCAGCAGGCCTGGGGCGAGCAGCAGCCACAGCCACAGCGGCTCGGCAAACTGAATCGTCTCAAGGTTGAACGTCAACGACCAGCTACCCCTTTCGCTGACGTGCGGCGCCGGAACCGGCCTTCATGAGCTCGCCACGCTCTTCCGGACGCAGCGGGACAATGACATTGAACTGGTCGGACTTCTCATCCGAGGGGGGAGACCCCTTCTCTCCGTGGACCGAGGGCGGTGCCGGGTCCTTGCCCGGTCCTGCAGCCTTGGAATCGCCGCTCCCAGCTTTGGTCTTGGCCACGACATTTCGCAGTCGGACCACATACTCGTAGTTGAAGGCCCCGTCCTGGTGGGACGGGGCGCGCTTGAGCAGCATGGCGTAGATGCGGAGCACGCCATCGAGGTCCTGGGCGCCCTCCTGCCCGACACGCTTGCCAACCACGCTCCGGAACTTTGCATTGCCGGACAGGAACACCAGGTCTGGGCTGGCGACGGCTTCGCCGAGGTCGGCCTCCTTCGACGGGACGCTGGCGTAGTCGCCTCGCCAGTAAGCCAGCTTCGCGCGCTGTTCCCGGATGTCGGTCACCAGCGCTGTGCCGAGTACCGGCAGGCGAGACGCCTGACCCAGGCTCTCCATGACGTGCGCGTACTCCGCATCGGCCACATCGGGCTGAAGTGTGGCCAGGCGCGTCTCGGCGCCGGCGAGTTGGCGCTCGACTGTCGCGGCGCTGCGGACCAGCGCGCCAGCGCCCAGCAGGACGACTGCGAGAATGACGTGTCCGAGGGTGGTCTTCACAGGTGTCTCCTTCGGGGACGCACTACGGGAATGTCCTGAAGAACGGGACGGACAGCATCAGGGTGAGCCCAAGCGTCCAGAACGTGGCGGCGGCCAGCGCGAACGGTCCGAACCAGGGGCGCTGCGTGACGTACTGTTTCACGTCGATCCGTCCGGTCGAGGCGCGGTCGACGTCGCGGATGGCCTGAAGGATGGTGCTTTCGCTCGCGGCCGCGTAGAAACGTCCGCCTGTCTGTTCAACGGCCGTCTTCCAGACCGTATCCGGAATGATTTGCCCCATCGACTTGTCGTGATTGATCCGGACGAAATACACGGGAATCTTCGCTTTGATGGCGCCGTCCACCACCTGCTTGACCGAGGTGCCCTGGCTGATGACGCCGGCGTCTTCGCCGTCGCTGAACAGCAGGAGAATGTTGCCGGACGCGTCGAGGTAGTTGAAGTTCTTGAAGAGGCGGGTGCCCTCCTCGATGGCCCTGGAAATGATGGTGCCCTGATCGGGGAAGCGGAGGAACTCGCCGAAGTCACCGATGAGCGACAGGCTGAGCAGGATGTTGTCGTAGTCGTTGGTGAACGGTGTCACCACATACGCCTGGTCACCAAATTCCACCAGGGCCATCAGGTCGCGATACTTGCCCTCCATGCGCAGTCGGATGAAGCGCTCCGCCGCTGCGACGGTGGTGAAGAACGCCGCGTCTGACGTGCCGCTCGGGCGCCCGGTCGTCTGTCGCAAGGTCGGCGCGTCGAACCAGCGCACCATGCTGGTCGATGCGTCGATCATCAGACAGATGCGCCGGCCCGGAAAGGCCATGCGCTTCTGGGACAGCGACGTATAGGGATCGGCCAGTGCGAGGATGAAGCAGGGAATGCCGGCCAGGATCAGCAGGAGCGGCGTGTGGCGCAGCCAGGCCATCCGGGACGAGTCCAGCCCCGTCAGCAACGCAGGCAGGGCCACGCGCGTCTGGCGCTGGCGGTTCCGGAACAGCGTACGAGCCAGCCACAGCAGGGCCACCATGGCCAGTGCCGTCACCAGCGCGAGCCAGGCCACGTCACGATGCCAGAAGTGCAGGTCCGCCAGGCGCGTGTCCCGCCATTCGACGAGGCGCTCCGAGACGAAGGCGGCGACGGTGACTACTGAACCCACGCGCGGCGTCCAGCTCCGGGCAGTGACTGGGTCAGATTGCGGAGGGCCTGCGCCAGCAGGCTGTAGTGCCGGCGCACGACGGCGGCCGCGCGCTGGGCTCCGGCCAGCGCCTCGTCCAGGTCGGCGCTGCCGAGGTCGCGGCTGTACGCCGCGCTGTCAAAGGTCGCCAGTGCGCGTTCGAGTTCCGCGAGCGTCGCGCTGTCGCCCTCGCCGTCTTCGAGGCGTCGGGCTCTCGCCAGGGCCACGGTCCGTGCCGTCGCCGCGCCTGACACGGCCGCGGCTCGACCCGGTCGCAAGGGGCTGGTCACCACGAGCCGGCCTTCACCGGCGACCGTCGTGCGGGTGCGTGGCGTCTGGGAGGCATGGCCCTGCACCGCATAGGCCGCAGCGATGCGCAGGGGCGCCAGCGCCTGTTGGGCCAGGTCGGCGGTCCAGCCGTCGCTCTGGCGGGCGCGCGCCACCTCGTTGAGTGCGCGCACAACGGCGGCCATCACCGCGTAGTCGGGCGCGAGGGCCACGGCGCGCTGGGTCTTCCTCTCACGACGCGAGACGGCCCGCACGGCGCCCCACACGAGCAGCAGTCCGCCGACGGCCAGCAGGGCGAGGCCGGTGACGTCGAGCATGCTGGCGCGGAACTGCCGGGCCTCGATGGCCTTGAAGGTGTCGGGCGCCCGGTCGCGAATGTCCGACGCGCCGAAGGGCACCAGTGACAGGATGCGTACCTGGTGCGGTGGCAGCGTGTAGTTCCTGTCGCGCGTCTCGATGGCGGCCGACTCGGCACTCACACGACTCTGGACACGGTAGGGCACCACGAGCGAGGGGAGGGGCACATCCCGGCCGAAGTCCTCGCCGATGTACCGCAACGTGTATTCGTACTGGAAGAAGCGCTGCGCCGCGGTCTTCAGGTCCGCGGCGTGACTGCCTCCGGTCACCTCGAATGGCACCAGCTGCACCACCGAAGGGTCCAGGCGTGACTGATCCGGCACGACCGTTGTGCCGACGGTCTCGATGACCGCGCAGGTCAGGACCAGCGAGAACGTATCGCCCACGCGCACGGCGCTGGCGCTGGTTCGCCACCAGCACTGGATGGGCTCGACCGAGACGGCCTGCGTGGCGGGGCTCGGACCCGACTGTGCAAAGGCCAGGGACGTGGTCAGCAGCAGGCCGGCGGCCACGAGGAACGAGGGCGTTGTGGGCATGGTGTTACGACACTTTCCGGAGGCGCCGCTCGGCGACGAACTCCGCGAGGGCGAGGTCGGTCTGCACCTGGTCGATTCCGATGCGGACAATATCGAGGTCTCTGTTCCGGGCCGCCTTCTCGACGTCGCCTTGCCAGTCGCGCACGCGGTCGGCCATGCGGGCAAGCGCGGCCCGCGACAACACGCGTGTGCGGCCGGTCTCCACGTCGACGGTGTCGATCCAGCCGGCAGAGGTGGACGGAAACTCGAAGGCAAAGGCCGCATCAATGAGGAGCACCATCACATCGTGCGAGGTGTTGAGCTGTGCCAGCTCGTTCAGCACGGCGTCTGGATCGGGCACCAGGAAGTCGGAGACAAAGGGCACCAGCGCTGTGCGCCGCATGAACGAGGCGATCGTCGTGCTGAGGTTGTCGGTGTGTCGCAGGTCCTGCATGCCGCGCTGGCGCTCATAGGCGTCCAGGCACAGCATCACCTGGTTGCGACCGATGCGTGGCTGGATGGCCGACAGCCGGTCCAGGCTGTCCTCGAAGGTAATCAGCCCGAACATGTCCTGGAAGAAGACGGCCGACATGCCGATGATCGCGATGGCGCGGGCGATGGCCGCGGCAATGGGCTGGCCGTGCACGCCGCACCGCGTGGAGCGCGAGCCGTCCGCCACGACCACGACGCTGGCGGTGCTCGGTTGTTCGAACTCGCGGACCACCAGGCGGGTAAAGTTGCTGAGGGTGGACTGCGGCCAGTCAATCTGGGACGGCCGATCACCGGCCTGCCAGTCGCGCAGACCGACAAAGTCGAAACCTGAGCCGTGGGTCAGGCTGCGGTGGTCGCCCATCGTGAGCTCGCGCATCCGGCGCAGGATCGTCAGCTCGATCTCGGTGATGTCCGAGAGGCTGACGAGCGACGTGCCGGCCTCGTGGCGCGGCCCTCCGCCCCTGGCCGAGAGTGCCGCCCCGAAGAGCTCCGGGACGTGCCCGCTCATGGCACCGGCACCTTCTCGATGATGTCCTTCACCACCGACTCCACCGTCAGGCCGTGGCTGGCCGCATGCGGTCCCAGCCAGATGCGGTGCCCAAGGATGTACGGGGCCAGATGCTGGATATCTTCCGGCAGCACCTCGGTCCGGTTGCCCTCGAGCAGGGCCCACACCTTTGCCAGCCGTCCCCAGGCAATGATGGCGCGCGGAGACGCGCCCAGGTCGACACCGCGCTCCACCAGCTCGGACGGTGAGTGGTGGTGCCAGTCGGCGTCGGGATTGAACGGGCGCGTGGCGGCCACCAGGCGCTGGATGTAGCGCCCCATGCGCTCATGGAGAAACACATCGCGGTTGATCGCGCCACGCAACTGGATGATCCGCTCCTTCGAGAGGATGTGGTTCAGCCGGACGCGTTTGAAGTCGAAGTTGACGAGCTTCTCCTCCTCGGCTGCCGGCAGGTACCCGATGTTCACCATGATGGCGAAGCGATCGGTTGCCGCCTCCGAGAGGGGAAACGTGCCCTGGCCCAGTTCCACCGGGTTCATGGTGGCAATGGCGAAGCTGAAGGCGGGCAGTTCGTAGGTGGTCTTGCCGACAGTGACCGTACGGTCCTGGAGGCCTTCAAGGAACGCGCTCTGCGACTTGAGCGGGATACGGTTGATCTCGTCGAGGAGGATGATTTCCGCCGACGCCATCGGCCCGAACTCGGTGACCAGGGCGCCGGTGGCCGGATTGACCATCTGGAACCCGACCACTTCGGTGGGCTGCAGGTCGGCGCGGCCCTGGATGCGGGCGAACTTGGCGTCGCTGACGGCGGCCAGAATCACGCCGAAGAAGGTCTTGCCCACGCCGGGCACGCCGCGCAGCAGCAGGTTGCCGGCGTTGACCTGGCGTTGTTCGTTCTTGTCGTAGGTCGTCGGGATTTCCGAGAGGAGCACGACGTTGGCCAGCGTCTTGGCGGTGTCGTACCCGACGAGCGCCTTGCCACCTTCGGCGACGACAGCGCGGTGAAAAGCGATGGCTTCCTGGAGGTCTGCGTTCACGGCCCGCTCATCGTATACACGTCGGGTCGTCCTGCCAATGCCTGAAATGGTCGGGTTGACCCGATGCGGGAAGGGTGGAGCTAGACTTCTGGTTCCTCTTCCTCTTCGGCGGCGGCGAGTTCGTCGTCGTCAAGGAAGGGATGGGGCTGGGGGCCCGGCACGATGTCGGCGATGTCGGGGTCGACACCGTCAAGGCGCGACGCCTTCGGCTGTCCCTTGATATCGACGCGACGTGCCGCCTTAATCTGCCGTTTTTCCAGCAGCGCCTTTTCACGGGCGCGCTTGGCCTGAGTGGGCCTCGAGCGACTGACCATAGATTCGTTAGTGTAGCACCACGAGCGACGCCTGTCTCAGGAAACCTGTATACAATGCGCGGTGAGATGAGCAGTGCTCCGGCTGTGGTAGACGCCACGTCGCCCTATGAGGAATTTGCCCGGGCGAACTGGGCCGCGTTGCGCGCGACCACGCCACTGCCGTTGTCTGAACCCCAGTTGCGGCCGCTGGTCGGTCTCAACGAAAAGATGTCGCTCGACGAAGTGGCGGACATCTACCTGCCGCTGTCGCGTCTGCTGAACCTGCACGTGGCGGCCACGCGGACCCTGCACGATGCCACGGACACGTTCCTGGGATCCGTCAGCCGCCGGACGCCCTATGTCATCGGCATCGCCGGCAGCGTAGCGGTCGGCAAGAGCACGACGGCACGCGTGCTCCAGGCCCTGTTGTCCCGCTGGCCCAGTCATCCAACGGTCGCTCTGGTGACCACCGACGGCTTCCTGTGGCCCCGCGCCGTGCTCGAGGAGCGCGGTCTGGGCGCTCGCAAGGGATTCCCGGAGAGCTATGACCTCCGGCGCCTGGTGACCTTTCTCTCGGAGGTCAAGGCCGGCGTGCCGGATGTGGCCGCGCCGGTCTACTCCCATCTGGCCTACGACATCGTGCCAGGCGAGGAACAGACGGTGGGCGAGCCGGACATCGTGATTGTGGAGGGGTTGAACGTACTGCAGGGCGGGGCGGCCCGCGGTGCCGGCCGGTCGCTCTTTGTGTCGGACTTCTTCGATTTTTCCATCTATGTCGACGCCGCCGAGGCCGACATCGAGCAGTGGTACGTGGAACGGTTCCTGGCGCTGCGCGACACCGTGTTCCGCAGCCCATCGTCGTACTTCCACCGGTATGCCGCACTGACGCAGGACGAGGCGATGGCCACGGCGCGGCGCCTGTGGGAGACGATCAATCTGGTGAACCTGCGCGACAACGTCGAACCGACGCGAGATCGCGCCCGACTCATCCTGGAGAAAGGACGCGATCACGCCGTGCGGCGCGTCCGGCTGCGCCGGCTTTAGGCGGAGGCAGACTGCTGGCGCAACCAGACGGCCAGCGCACGGAAGGCCTGACCACGATGCGCCACGGCCAGCTTCTCGGCTTGTGACACCTCGGCCAGCGTCCGGCCATACGGCGGATAGACGAAGATCGGGTCATAGCCGAAGCCTCCGCCACCGGCCGGGGACTGGGCAATGAGCCCCTCCACCACACCCGCTGTCTCGAAGCGCACCAGCCCCTGGTCGACAACGGCGACCGCGCACACGAACCGCGCAGACCTCGCCGCCTCAGGCCTGGCCGCCAGGCGGTGTGTGATTGCTGCGCAGCGTTCGGGATAGCTGGCGTGAACGCCGAGAAAGCGGGCCGAGTGCACGCCAGGGGCGCCGTCCATGGCGTCCACCTCCAGCCCCGAGTCTTCGGCGATGGTGGGCAGGCCGGTCGCAGCGGCATAGGCGAGGGCCTTCAGCCGGGCGTTCTCCGCAAAGGTGTGACCGGACTCTTCCGGTTCCGGTACTGGCGGGCAGTCGGCGAGGGACAGGAGCGTGATGGCTTCGCCGGCCAGCAGCGCCCGGATCTCCTCGAGCTTGCCGGCGTTGGTGGTCGCCATGAGCCAGCGAGGCTGGCTCATTTGTTCAGGAGGGGCCCAACCAGATTCTTCTGGATGGCAATCAGCTGGCGGATGCCGTTGTCACCCAGGTCGAGCATGCGGTTCAGACCTTCGCGACCAAACGGGAGCGCTTCGGCGGTGCCCTGCACCTCGATGAACAGGCCGGCACCCGTCTTCACCAGATTCATGTCGACCTCAGCGGTCGAATCTTCCGTGTAGGCCAGGTCGAGCATCGGCTCGCCATTCACGATGCCCACACTGGTTGCGGCGACGAAGTCCGTGATGGGCATCGTGCGGATCGCGTCGCGTTCGCGCAACTTCTGCAGGGCCAGCACCAGGGCGACAAACGCGCCGGTAATGGATGCGGTCCGCGTGCCGCCATCGGCCTGGATGACGTCGCAATCCAGGGTAATGGTGCGCTCGCCGAGTTCTTCGCTCCGGGTGACGGCGCGAAGTGAGCGGCCGATGAGGCGCTGGATCTCCTGCGTCCGGCCCCCAACCCTGCCAGCGGTCGACTCGCGCTGGACGCGTGTGGTGGTGGCGCGCGGCAGCATCCCGTACTCGGCGGTCACCCAGCCTTTGCCACTGTTCCGGCGGAAGGGCGGCACGCGGTCTTCGATGCTCGCCGTGCAGATCACCTTTGTCTTGCCGGCCTCGATGAGCACCGAGCCTTCGGCATGCACGAGATAGTTCGGCGTAATCCGGGTGGGGCGCAGTTGTTCGGGGAGACGTCCATCAGCACGCATAAGGCCTCAGTGTAGTCCAGTCAGCGGAGTCGCCGCGTCGGGAGACGTCGTGGGTGCGAGCACCGACGGGTCTGGCGCAAGCGGCTCCCGCAAATCGAGATGTCCGCCGAGAGTGTCGACTTCGGCCCCGTTCACGAGCACCTGGACACGGTGCGCGGTGGGCAGGCTCGCGGTGACCGCGTGCACAAGGGCGTAGATGAACAGGCGCTCGGCCGTCACGCCGCCGCGATAGGTGGCGAGCCCGTCGCCTCCGAGATCCACGAACGCGTCTCCACCGGCGGTGAGGTAGAAGCCACGCAGGGTGATGCCGTACGGCACGGGTGACAGGTTCGGGGGCGCGGTGGCCTCAAGGGCGGACTTTACAATCTCGCGGCCCTGCGCCGACGCATCGGCGGCCAGCGGCACATCGCGATGGATGGGCACCAGGTAGTCGCCATCCGGAGCCACGGCATACAGGGTGGCGCTGATGCGTGCCGCCGGAACGACCCGCGGGAGCTGAGTCGGAGCTGGTGTGGGCACGGCAGGGGCTGCCCTGTGGTTCGACCGCGACCACCAGAACCCGCCGCCCATGGCGCCAGCGACCGCCAGGACGCCCAGCCCGATGACTACAAGGCGACGCGTCACTGGGCGGCCTCGGCGTCACCGCGGAACTGGGTGAGGGCGTCAACGAGTCCGTCAGCCATCTGGGTCTGGAAGAGTTCGGACGCGAGGCGAACCGCCTCGTCCGGATTGGTGAGGTACCCCAGCTCCAGATGGACCGCTGGCGCGTTGACCCCCGCCAGCATGCGCAGCGGGACCGCACGGACCCGGAGCGGGGTGCCACCGAACCGGGTCCCTACGGCGAGCGCAAGGTGCTCGCCCAGCGCCCGTGACGTGAACAGATGCTGACTCTGCACCGCCGACCAGGGCGTGAAGGTCAGCGGCCGGGGTTGCCCCCCTGGTACGGGCAGGTGGTCTGCCGCCCCTTCCACGCTGGGTGGGGACAGCGGCGTGGCACCTGACTGGTGGAGGAAGATCTCGGGCCCTGACGCGGACGGGCGCACGCTGCTGTTGACGTGAACCGTGATGACGGCATCCGCGTGCGCGCTGTTGGCTGCTCCGGCTCGCTGGTCCGGCGTCAGGGTCCGGTCATCCATCCGCGTCAGCACCACCCGGATGCCGAGACGGGATTCGAGCAGCGGTTGCAGGCGGCGGACCAGGTCCAGGGTGACCTGTTTCTCGACCAGTCCGCCGTCGACCTGTGCGCCGGTGTCATCGCCGCCGTGGCCAGGGTCGAGGACGAGCACCCGCAAGGCGTGAGAGGACGGACTGGGGACGGCAGGCGGGTCAGGCGCACTTGCCTGGGCCGACAGCAGCGTGACCGTCAGCGCGAGGGCGGACAGGATCGGGAGGGCGCGAGGCACAGGGCAAGTGTAGCCACTCCCGGCCCTTTCGCGCCGTTGGCTATACTACCGGCCCATGGCCCCACTGGAGACGTCGCAGAACCGCCCGCTCGATGCGCGCGCCCGCGCGGCGATCGATGCGTTGGATTCCCACGTCCGGGACATGGTGTCGTGGCACTTCAGCCCCGAGACTGGCGCGCCCTTCTGGCTCGATTTCGCGTCCCGCCTCGACTGGGATCCACGAGAGGCGATCCGGAGCTTTGCCGACCTCAGACGGTTCGGCCCGTTTCAGGACGAGTGGTTGCGGGGCGGTCCGGTGCAGCGGTGGGTGCCGCGAGGGCTGGCGGGCAAGCCTGTCTTCGTGTTCGAGACGGGGGGGACGACGGGCATCCCGAAGACGCGCGTGGCCTGCGACGACTTTCGCACGGACTACGAACGGTTCAGCGCGACGCTGCCGGAGCCGTACTTTCCCCACGGTGCCAACTGGCTGATGCTCGGCCCCTCGGGACCGCGTCGTCTCCGGCTCTCGGTCGAGCATCTGGCACAGTTTCGTGGCGGTATCTGTTTCTGTGTCGACCTGGATCCCCGGTGGGTGGTGAAGCTGATCCGGAATGGCTGGACGGAGCACCTCGAGGCCTACAAGGCGCATGTCATCGACCAGGCGGTGGCCATTCTGACGGCCGGTCACGACATCCGCTGCATGTTCACCACACCCAAGCTGCTCGAGGCGCTGGCGCTGCGTCTGGAATCGATGGGCACGTCGATCGGCCAGATGGGCATCACGGGCATTTTCGGCGGCGGCACCGAGTTCACCCCGCAGTGGAACCGGTTTGCCCGCGAAGAGCTCCTGGACGGGGCCTATCTGACGCCGACCTATGGCAATACGCTGATGGGCCTGGCCCCGAGCGCCCCGAGTGGCCCCGACAACGGCTACACGATCACCTACTACGCCCCGCAGCCCAGAGCCGTCATTGAGGTCGTGTCGTTCGACGACCCGGACCAGGTGGTGGCCTACGGTGCCACCGGCCGAGTGCGGTTGACGACACTGACGCGCGAGTGCTTCATTCCGGGATTCCTGGAACGGGACGAGGGTGAGCGCGAGCCGCCGCACGACACCTATCCCTGGGATGGCGTCAGCGGCGTGCGGCCCTTCCACAAGCTTGCCTCGAGCACGACCGTCGGCGTCTACTGAGGGCACGATGCTGCAGATTCCGGTGCTGCGCTGGGGCCAGCCCTACACCAGCATGGATGTCTCCGAGGTCACGCACTTTGCCACGGGAGAGCCGGTGGCCCGTGTCAGCCGGGCCAACGGGGGACTGGTGCAGCGCGACATCCGTCATGCCCAGCGGGCGCGTGATCTGTTGCGAGGCCTGTCCATTCCAGACCTGGTGTCCATCGCCAACCGTGCAGGTGAGCTGTACATGACGGCGACGCTGCCCCTGGGGGATGGGGACCAGTCGCCCGACGACTTCGTGCGTGCCCAGTCGGCCACGACCGGCATTCCCGAAGTGGTATGCCGCGCCACCATGCAGAAGAATGCCTCGGTGCTGGCACAGATGGGGGGGATCCTGACGGCCCTCACACGGGGGCTGGACTTCGGTGTCCTGACAGCCGGGCACGGCGAGGAACATGGCGTGCCGATCAGCTACCAGGCGCAGGCGCCGGTGCTGGGCCTGGTCCTCCCGTCCAACACCGCCGGGGTGCATACGCTCTGGTTACCCGCGCTTCCGCTCCAGGTGGGGCTGCTGATGAAGCCGGGCTCGCAGGAAATCTGGACACCGTATCGCCTGGCCGAGGCGTTCTTCCAGGCAGGCCTGCCACGCGAGACCATCGGTCTCTATCCTGGTGGCGCCGATGTCGGTGGGGCTGTGGTGGGCGCCTGTCACCGCAGCCTCGTCTTCGGTGGGGCCTCCACCGTGGCGCAGTACCGCAGCAATCCCGGCGTGCAGGTACACGGACCCGGCTTCTCGAAGATTCTGCTCGGCGACGATGTCGTCGACCAGTGGGAGCAGTATCTCGACGTCATGGTGGACAGCGTGCTGTCCGGTGGCGGACGCGGGTGCATCAACGCGTCCGGCATCTGGGCCAGCCGGCATACGCACGAGATTGCCGAGGCCCTGGCCAGGCGGTTGTCCGGCGTCCAGCCGCTGGCGCACGATGATCCCGCGGCGCTGCTGGCCGCATTCACGACGGAGGGTGCCGCTGCGCGTGTGTCAGCGCTGATCGATGCCGCACTCGGCAGCCCGGAGGTCACCGACGTGTCGGCGGTGTTCCGGGATGGTCCACGCCTCGTGCGGCGTGGCGCCGCCGACTATCTCGTGCCCACGGTGCTGCGCTGCGCCTCTCCCGCGTCGCCGATGGCCAATGCGGAGTTCCTCTTCCCGTTCGTGTCCGTCGTGGAGTGTCCGCAAGCGCAGATGGTGTCCACCATGGGCCCCACGCTGGTATGCACCGCGATCACCGCGCAGCCGGTGTTCCGACGCCAGTTGACCGATGCCGTGCAGATCGATCGGCTCAACCTCGGGCCGGTCCGCACGACCCAGCTCAACTGGTTGCAGCCGCACGAAGGGAATCTCATCGACTTCCTCTTCCGCTCCCGCGCCTACCAGGAGGCGCCCCTCTGAGGGGCACGCCAGCACCAACCCGCCCGGGCCTGTGAGGCAGGGCGGGGGTCGTGTGCTAGATGACCCGGCGTGCCAGATCCTCCGGCAGGATGAGCTCGTTGGCCTTCTCAGGCGCGTCGGCAACCGGCGTGCCTGCATTCCAGGCCGGAATTGCGGGCTTGTCAGGCGGATAGAGCGACTCGAGTGGCCCCCAGACCTGGTCCACGCGGTCCGTGAACAGATCGCCAATCAGCAGGTCGGTGACGGTGCCAATCAGCGCCGGATAGTGCTTGACGAAGCGACCGAAGCTGAAGCCGTCGTAGTACTCGCAGACCAGACGACGCATCCGGTCGACTCCGCGATTGAAGTCGGGCCCCCACGAGCCGAGCTGCGCGGCGGACGTATCGCCCTTGCCGAGTCCGGCCACAATGGCGTCGGCCGCGAGTTCGCCGGACTTCAGGGCCAACAGGACGCCAGACGAATAGAGTGGGTCGAGGAAGCCCCAGGCGTCCCCCACCAATACCCAGCCGTTGCCCGCCACCTGTGAAGCCCGGTACGAGTAGTCCTTGGTGGCGAAGTGCCCTGTGGCGCGCGTGGCTCCGGCGACGCGTTCCTTCACGGCCGTGCACCGCTCGACTTCTTCCGCATAGGTCTGCTCGTAGCTGCCGCGTCCCTTGAACAGGTAGTCGAACGGCCCCACGACGCCCACGCTGACGATGTTGTCGTGCTGCGGGATGTACCAGAACCAGCCCTTCTTGTCGGGCGTCTGCAGCACGATGGTCGCACCCTCGTCCTTGCCCGTGTCGCGGTAGGCGCCTTCCCAGTAGGTCCAGATGGCGCCTTTGTTGAGCACCGGGTCCCACACGCGGAGCCCCAGCGTGTGGGACAGCAGGCCGTTCTGCCCACTGGCATCCACAACCACCCGGGCCCTGACCTCGCGGAAGACGCCGTCTTCGCCACGGACACGGACCCCGACGGCACGGTCTCCCTCGAAGAGCACCTCGTGGACGCGCGTGCCCTCATGAGCGGTGACGCCATGGGCGCGCGCATTCTCCAGCATCATCTGGTCGAACTCGCTTCGCACGACCTGCCACGTCTGCGAGCATTCATGCGGCTTGTTGTCCCAGAAGTAGAACGGCGCCGATTCCTGCCCGCGCGCATTGACGAACTGGACGCTGTATTTCTTGACGAAGCGGCTGGCCTGCAGCTTCGGCAGCATGCCCAGACGCTCAAGGGTCCAGTAGGTCTCGGGGATGAGGGATTCGCCAATGTGGAAGCGGGGAAAGCGTTCGCGCTCGAACAGTTCGACGGCCAGTCCCTGCTGGGCGAGGAGTGTCGAGGCCGTCGCCCCGGCCGGGCCGCCTCCGATGACCACAACGTCTGCATGATGGGCGCTGTTCATACCAGTGACTCCGTTTTGCCTAGGGTTCCACGACGAAGCGTCGTGCCTTCATTTCGAATCGGGGAAGCGTGCCAGGTGACACCACCTCCACCGGAACAACGAGGCCGAGAGCGGCGCTGAGGGCACCTGCGACCTGGCGGCCGATCACACCACCGTCGGGCGAGGCCTCGATGTCGACGCGGAGGGTGCGGAGCGACCCGCTGCGCGACACCGTGCTCCGGAACTCGCGCACAGCGGCAAACTGCCGCACGACCGCCTCGATGGCCGCCGGGTACACATTCACCCCACGCACGGTGACCATGTCGTCGGCGCGTCCGAGTATGCCGCCGTCGAGCCATGCGAACGCGCGGCCGCACGCGCAGGTCCCGGTGCGCCGTGTCACCAGGTCACCCGTGCGATAGCGGAGGACCGGACTGGCTGCGCGTCCGAGGTTGGTGAGCACCAGTTCTCCGGCGACACCGTCGTCGACCGGACGGCCACTGTCCGGATCGATGACCTCCGCGATGAACGCCGCCTCGTTCACATGCAGGCCACCCGGTCGTTCCCAGCACTCGAAGCTCACGGGGCCCACCTCCGTCAGTCCGTGGTGGTCGATGACTCGGGCACCGAGGGCGGCTTCAATCCGGGATCGCGTGGCGGGAATGCTGCCACCCGGTTCGCCCGCCACGATCACGACGCGGATGCCGGCCTCCCGGAGTGCCAGCGCCTGTCCGGTGTCGGTGGCGACCTCGGCCAGACGCAGGGCGTAGGTGGGGGTGCAGCAGAGCACGGTGGGCCGTGTGGCGAGCAGCAGCGCCAGCCGCTGTTCACTCGACATGCCTCCGGCCGGTATGCAGAGGGCGCCTGCGGCGACGGCGGCATCGAAGGCGGTCCAGAAGCCGTAGAACGGTCCGAAGGAGAACGCGAAGAACACCCGGTCGCCGGTCCCCACGCGGGCGGCGGCGTAGACCTCCCGCCAACACGTCACGGCCCAGTCCCAGCTTTCGGCGGTGTCAACCCATCTGAGGGGGTGGCCGGTGGTCCCCGAGGTGTGGGTGTACCGGGAGTAGTGCGCGAGAGGCTCCGAAAGGACCGTGCCCCACGGCGGACAGGCGGTCTGGTCGGCGACCAGGTCGGCCTTCGTCGTGAAAGGCAGACGGGACAGGTCGTCAGGGAGGCGGAGCTCCGTGTCGACACCGATGCCGGCTGCCGCCAGCCTGTGGGTATGGAACGGGCTTCGGCCAATGATGCGCCGCAACAGGTCTGACAGGCGGGCCTGCTGCCAGACGGCCAGGGCCGCGCGATCGGACACGTCCGGCGTCTGGCTCATGCCTGGGGCGTGTCAGGCGCGACTGCGAAGCAGGCCGCAACCTCTGGAGGGAGGGGCACGGCGCGGGGTGCCTGTCCGGGCCGATACTCGACGCTGACGATGGTCATCGACCCGGTCGCCACGGGCTCGCCGTCACGGGACAACAGGCATCGGTACCGGAGCGAGCGCGCGGACATGGCCACGACTTCGATGCTGATCTCGAACTCGTCCTCGAATCGCAGGGGCGTGTGGTAGTCGAACGTCATGGCCACACGTGGCCACCCGACGAGTGAGCCAGGTACATGGATGCTCAGACCGTGCGCCCGCCACATGGCGTGTTCGGCTTCCTCCATGTACCGCGGGTACCAGCTGAAGTGAACGATGCCCGCCGCATCGGTTTCGTAGAACTGCACGCGACGGGTCAGGCGGAAGGGAGCACCCACGATGGCATTCTAGGCGAGAGGGAGGACTTCGACGATGTCGCCCAGCTTGGCGCCCCCCTGAAAGACCTCTGTCTGGCGACCATAGAGCAGGCGGGGTTCCCGCATCCAGAAGACCCCCATCAGGTCCTGGTTGGGCGTAATGGCCAGGTAGTGTCGCGGGCGGCTGAGAAAGTCGAGGCCGGCATCCCGCAGGACGCGACCCAGGGGGACCTCGTGCCTGAGCACCTGTGCCCGCGTTCTCGGCGTGAGGGCGTCGAGGCGTATCCGGATGGCACCCATCTCGACGGGGCGGCCTGAATACGCGTGCACCAGGAGCACGCGCCGCAGATACCAGCGTCCCTTCAGGCTCGTGGAGAGCGTGCGCAGTTGCACCGCCCCTCCACAGTGACGCTCCAGCGTGAGCGTCATGTCGCGCTCGTGGACCAGGAGGTCCTGGTACGGCGCTGGAATGTCGCCCGGCGCAATGACCCGGTGCGCGGGAATGTCCACGCCAGCCTGACGGTAGGCGAGGTCCAGGGGATGGAGCGGGCTCTGGCGCAGGCGCGGCGATGGGGCCATGACGGGTTCAGGTGTACCGGATGCCCGTGTGCCCGGGCAGGAAGAAGCGGGGAAGCAGGATATCCACGCGGAGGAGCCCTTCACGCGTCAGGGCGACGGCGTCAGGTCCGCAACTGGCCAGATAGCCGTCGTGGCCGAGCGACGCGAAGGCGTCGGCAAAGCGGACGAGGATGTCGGTCTGGTACTTGTCGGCGAAGTACGCCGGCCGGATGTGGCCCAGCTTGAGCTGCAGCACCAGCTCACGGATGAGGCGCTCTTCGGACGTCGGTTCATAGGCCCGGCCCAGCGGAAGCCGGCCCTCGGCGATGGCAGTGCCCCAGGTGTCCCAGCTGTCGAGATTCTGCAAGTGGACACCATTCAGATGGCCAAACGAGGCCACCCCGAGGGCCACCATGTCCGCGCCCTGCCATAGCCGATCGCGATAGGTGAACCGCGTGCGCTCTGGACGCTTCACGGCCGTATAGGCGCTGCCCACCGAGTAGCCTGCAGCCTCGAGTGCGGCGAAGGCGTCGGCGACCCAGCGCCGCTTGGTCGACCAGTTCGCAACCGGGTCGGCAAACTGACCGGTGCCCTGCACCAGGTCCCGGCTGATGGTGGTGTTGTGGGGCAGTTCCATCTGGTAGATGGTGACGCTGTCGGGGTCCAGGTCAATGGTGCGCTGGACGCAGGCGCGCCAGTTGTCCTCGGTCTCGCCGAGCATGCCCGCAATCAGGTCGATATTGATCTGCGGAAAGCCGAGGCTGCGGGCGAAGCTATACGCGCGTGCAATCTCGCCGGACCGGTGCGCGCGGCCGTTCAGTTCCAGCACCCGATCGTCAAAATTCTCGACTCCCAGGCTGAGCCGGGTCACTCCGAGCCGGCGGATCACGCCCAGTTTGGTCTCGGTGAGGGTGCCCGGCTCACACTCGAACGTGATCTCCGACGCCTGCGCCCACGACGTGCGCGCTGTCAGTCTCCGGACCAGGCCTTCAAGCTGCTGGCTCGACAGGAACGACGGGGTGCCGCCACCGAAGTAGATGAAGTCGAGCGGGCGGTGTGCCACAGCCGGCAGTGTTTCGTAGAGCTCCCACTCTCTGGCCAGCAGATCCAGGTACCCCGCGACATCTTGCGCGTTCTTGTCGGTGTAGACGCGGAAGTAGCAGAAGTGGCAGCGCTTCCGGCAGAACGGGATGTGGAGATACAGCCCCAGGGGCACGTCCGGCCGTGGGGCACGCTGCAACGCCGGCAGCGCCTGAGCCTGGATCGCCTCACGGGTCCAGACGGAGAACGGGGGATAGTTCGCCACGAAATAGCTGCCGACATCAGTCTGGTCGGCGGGCTGCCCGGGCGTGTCGGGCAGAAGTGGAAGCACGCGGCGCGTGTCGGTCATCGAGGTCAACGAGGGCCCGCACCTGTCTGCAGGGCAAACAGCGTGTTCCGGTTGTTGAGAAAGAGGGTGCCGTGAGCCGGTACCGGCGTGCCATAGACCGAGCTGCCCATATTGATCTCGGCCAGCACCAGCGGCTTGCCATCCTTCAGCTCCCGGCTGGCCTTGATGATGACGACATCGCCGTCTTCGTCTCCGAGGTACACCTTGCCGTCAATCACCATGGGTGAGCCCCACACGGCGGCCAGCGTGTCGTAGGACCAGTACTCCTGGCCGGTGTTGGCATCGAGGCAGTGGAGGTAGCCGCTGAAGTCAGCGATGAAGACCAGGTCGTCCACGATGGCGGCAGTCGAGACGCTCCGACGAATCTTGCTGACATGGAACACCAGTCCAGCGGTCGTGATGTCACCGCGACGGGTCGCGTCGATGGCATAGAAGTGTCCGACGCCTTCGCCATGTTCCGGGTCCTGGCCGTTGGCAATGTAGACCCGGTCCTTGTAGATGACTGGCGTCGCGATGACTTCATTCCGCGTGCGAGGCCACACCGCGTCCTTGGGGTTGGTATCGAACTCCCACAGCTTGGCGCCGGTCTCCGCCGCATACCCGCGCACCCAGCCATCGCCCTGGGCACTGACCACCATGCTCACCCCGCCAATGGTCCCGACTGCGGGTGTTGACCACTGGCCGTGCAGAATGCGGTCCTGCACCGAATTGTCTTCCCAGACGAGCGAGCCGGTCTTCTTGTTCACGGCAATGACCGCCGGTGCCTTGGGCGAGGGGATGTTGACGTGGCTTTCGTCCTGCCCGTTCGAGGTGCTGACGTAGATCAGGTCACCCAGGATGACCGGCGATGAGTTGGAGAGGTTGTGCGGATACGCCCCGACCTCTTCCATCATGTCGAAGGCCCAGACCACATCGGCGTCCTTCGGGCCGGCGAACTTCTCGTCGGTCACCGGTCCGTCGTTGCCGTTGGCGAACCCTTTGACGTCCAGGCAGAAGAGGACCCCGCGGTTGCTGACGTAATAGACCCGTCCGCCCTCGACGAGGGGTGAGGAGGCGACCCCCTGGAACGGCCAGTCATTGGCCCGACCGGCCGGCAGCTTT
>JAKFYA010000074.1 GCA_021731095.1 Acidobacteriota bacterium
ACCGACAGCACCAACCGGGCGTGAGTGCCCTTGCGGAGCAGGCGTCCGACGACGCCCTTCAGGGGGCCATGCATCACTTCCACGAGCATGCCCTCATGGATGAGCGGGCATGGGTCATAGGCGAGTTCGCTCTCGATCAGTTGCCGGATGCCGAGGATTTCGTGATCCGGAATGGGTGCCAGATCGCTCTCAAACGACACGATGTTCACGACACCGGCGCACTTCAGAACCGGGAGGCGGTCGGCGGGATGGAACCGGGCAAAGCAGTAGCCGGGAAAGAGGGGCCAGTCGACTTTCTTCTTTCGATCCTTCCACCGGCTCCAGCGCGTGACCGTCGGCAGGAAGGACTCTATGCCCTTGCGCTCGAGCTGTTCGCGGACCACCTGCTCGTGCCTCGAGCGCGTCCACAGGGCGAACCAGTGAACCTCAGACGGTTGTGCCAGCAACCCGGCTGGTCCGCCAGCGTCTGCGTGTGTGTGAAATGCGTCCATCGCCTCAGGCAGCGGGTGTGGCGGCGGACTGTGCCTTCCGCTTGGCGACCGCATCGTCGTAGGCCTTCTTCAGCTCGTCATTGCGCCACTGAATGATGGCCTGATCACGAAGACGGTCGAGGAACTTCAGCAACTCGACCCGATGCTTGTCCTGGGCGACCCGGTCAGAGATTTCCCCGCGGGCGTTCTCGAAGGACTTCACCGTTTCCTCCGTCCGGCTCTCGAGCCGAAGGATCTGGTAGCCCTTCGTGACCCGCGTGACCGCGGTGATGTCACCGACCTTGAGCGGATCAATCAGCTTCTGGAGGGAAACATTCAGATCGCCACGTTGAAAGGGACCAATCAGGCCCCCATTGGCTTTGGACGCGGCATCCGAGACTTCACCTGCCAGACGGGCAAAAGGCTCTCCGGCGACGAGTCGGGCTCGAACGGCCTCCGCCCTGGCCCGGATCTCCTCATCCTTGGCCACATTGACGCCTGCCTCCGTCGTCGGCACTTCGATGAGGATTTCCCGCAGCGACACTTCGGAGGATGACGTGAACTGACCCTTGTGCGCAGCGTAGTAGGCCTTGGCCTCGTCTTCCGTCACGCTGATCTTGTCCGACACTTCCTGCTGTTGCACGCGCGACACAATCATCTGCCGCTCCATCGTGCGGCGAAGATCGGCCAGCGTCATGTTCTCCTGCTTGAGCGCGGCCTGGAAGTCGGCTTCGGTCTCGAGCTTGTTTTCCTTCTTGATGTTCTCGACGATGCCATTGAACTGCTGGTCGCCCATGGTGGCGCCCATTTCCTTGCCGCGCTGGAGCAGCAGCAGCTCGTCAACCGCGCTCAGAATCAGCGCAGGCGTGATCTCCTCGATGGCCTTCTTGACCTCCGCGGCATCGGCCGAACCATTGGCGAGCTCGGGCCGCTGGCGCAAGGCGCTCACCTGGCGCTGCTCGAACTCGCTCTTGGTGATGATTTCCCCATTCACCCTGACCAGCACCTGCTCGATCACTTCACCGGCGGACAGCGGCAGCGTGCAACCGAGAACGAGGAGCGCGGCACCCGAGGCGCCAATGACGCGTCGCAACATGGCAATACCTTCCTTCTTCACATCGTACCCGATGCCGACGCCAGTGGACTCATTGCAGCAACCGAAGCACGGCTTCCAGCCGGTCGAACAGCCCACCCTCTGCCCTGGGGTTCTCGGCTGGGGCTTTCTGGATCTCCGCCTTGGAGAACCCCGGCGTCACTTCGCCTGCAGTTGCCCGGGCGGTCCACCATGCGGGTGCGCGCTCCGGCTGGGCCGCTCGCGGACGGGGTGCGCCAAGCACCCGGGGCTTCTGGGGCACGACCTTCGCCGCCGCATCCAGATCCAGTTTCAGTGCGGCCGGGGGCACCAGCACCAGGCCTGGACGTTCCTGCACCAGGCGGACCAGTCGAGTGGGATCGATTCTGGCCGTCTGGCGGAACCGGATGACAACGGTCCGGCCTTCCCGGTCGATCGTGTCGACACCAAGGCGATCGGCGAGAATGCGAACCCGTCCGTACTCGGCCAGGTTGAGCAGCGCCGGCGAGAGCGGGCCATAGCGGTCCCGCACCCCAGCCAGGGCCGAGTCGAGTTCGTCCTCTGTACGCGACTCGGCGATCTTGCGATAGACCATCAGTCGCTGATTCATGTCCGGGACGTATCCATCCTCGATGCGAAGGTCAACCTTGAGGTTGACGGTCGCGCGAACGTCGTCCTCCAGGTCTTCGCCCTTCAGCTCCCGCACCGTCTCCTCGAGGAGCTTCATGTACATCTCGAACCCGACAGCATCGATGTGACCACTCTGCTCACCACCGAGCAGGTTGCCGGCGCCGCGTAGTTCAAGGTCCAGCGCAGCCACACGGAATCCGCTGCCGAGATCGCTGAACTCACGGATGGCGGCCAACCTCTTCTTGGCGATGTCTGACAGCGAGTCGTCGGGCGGAATCAGGAGGTAGGCGTATGCCGGACGGTCAGAGCGCCCAACCCGGCCACGGAGCTGGTACAACTGCGACAGCCCGTACCGATCTGCGCGATTGATGATGATGGTATTGGCGTTGGGAATGTCGAGCCCGTTCTCGACGATGGTGGTGGCCAGCAGGATGTCGAACTGGCGTTCCACAAATCCGAGCATTGCGCGTTCAAGCTCCTCTTCGCCCATCTGCCCATGGCCCACGGCGATGCGGGCCTCCGGGACCAGACGCCGGAGGAGGTCTCCGATCGCGAAGATGGACTCCACGCGGTTATGGACGAAGTAGACCTGTCCACCTCTGGACAGTTCGTTGCGGATGGCACGTTCGATGACGGAGGAATCGAACTTGACCACGCTCGTCTGAATCGACAGTCGATCTTTCGGTGGCGTCTCGATGACGGACATGTCGCGAATGCCGATGAGCGACATGTTGAGCGTGCGGGGAATCGGTGTGGCCGACAGGGTCAGGACGTCCACGCGCTTGCGCATCTGCTTGATGCGCTCCTTGTGCGCGACACCGAACCGCTGTTCCTCGTCCACGACCAGCAGACCCAGGTCACGGAACCGGACATCCTTCGACAGCAGGCGATGCGTGCCGACGATGATGTCAATCTTGCCCGATGCCAGGCCCACCAGCGCTTCCTGCTGCTCAGCCTTGCTCCGAAACCGGCTGACCATGTCCACCGTGACAGGGAAGCCGACGAGTCGTTCCCGAAGGGTCTTGAGATGCTGGAAGGCGAGCACGGTGGTCGGCGCGAGAAAGGCGACCTGCTTGCCGTCCATGACGCTCTTGAATGCGGCGCGTATGGCCACCTCCGTCTTGCCATAGCCCACGTCGCCGCACAGCAGGCGGTCCATGGGCATGGAGGACTCCATGTCCCGCTTGATGTCGGCGACCGCCGTCGCCTGGTCGACAGTCAGGTCGTATGGGAAGGCGCCCTCGAACTCTTCCTGCCAGTGGGTGTCTGGCGGAAAGGCGTGGCCTGCGACGGCCCGCCGCTGGGCGTAGAGCTTGAGCAGCTCCTCGGCCATGTCCCGCATGGCCTTCTTGACCCGGGTCTTGGCCTTCTCCCAGGTGGTGCCGCCCAGGCGGTCGAGTGCGGGTCGGTTCCCGCCGGTGTACTTCTGGACGAGGTCGAGGCGTTCAACCGGAACAAAGAGCTTGTCGTCGTTGGCGTACCGGAGTTCGAGAAACTCCTGGTTGCTGCTGCCTGGCATCGCCACGCCAAGGGCCTTGAGGCCGACGAACTCACCCACGCCATGATCGACGTGGACGATGAGGTCGCCCACATGCAGGTCGCGCAGGTCTGACAGGAATGTGCGGGCGACATTGCGTCGCCGTTCGCTTGAGTGGCGCTCTTCATCGAAGACGTCGGTTTCCGAGAACACGACGAGAGCGCCGGCCGAGAGACGGAAGCCGCGGGAGAGCGCGCCGACAGCGACCAGGACACTGGATGTTGGCGCATCGCCCGCCAGGTCCATGAGCGACGCCGGAACCTCGTGTTCACGGAGGATCTCGACGGTGCGCTCGGCAATGCCGGCAGTGGCGGCCACGAACAGCACGCGGTCTCCACGGTCCCGCGCTTCCCGCACATCGCCAATCCAGTCCGTGATGCGTCCGTGGTACTCCATGGCCGTATGCGACGGCACGTGGCGTCGATGGTGATCGTCTTCGAGCGCCAGTTCTTCGAGACGCGGCGCCCGTTCGATGACGGACTGGATCGAGGCAACCGAGACGAGGAGCTGGTCTGGGGGCGGGACTGTCCGCGCGCGCGCGGCGGCTGTGGCGTCGAAGCTGTCAACAAGCTGGCTCCTGACGCGGATGAGCTGCTCGGCGACGAGGTCGAACTCTGAGACAGCAGCGATCCGAGCCCCACATTCCGCGGCGAAGTCGAGGAACGGCGCGACCGGCTCATCCTCGAAACGCTCTACGAGCGGCACCAGCGTGAGCTGGTCGACGGCGCCAGTGGATCGCTGCGAGCCTGGATCGTAGCGACGGAGCGATTCCACCATGTCGCCCACAAACTCGATGCGGATGGGCTCAGGCTCGCCTGCCGGAAAGACATCGAGGATCCCGCCGCGAACGGTGAACTGGCCGTGTTCATCGACAGGGTCCTGCCGCGTGAAGCCAGCGGCAAGTAGGAGGTCGGCCAGGGCGAGTGGCTCGATCTCGGTTCCTGCTCTGAGGTCCATGCCGGCGCCTCGCATACGGACCGGTTCGGCCACCATGGGCAGGAGCGCCGCGGCCGACGCAATCACGATCTGCGTGGCTCGGCTGGAGAGCGCGTAGAGGGCACGGGCCCTGGCAGAGGCCACGCGGAAGTGCACGCTCATTCCGCGGTAGAGGTCGACCTGATGCGAGGGATAGGAAAGAATCGCCCGCTCGGTGGCTGACTCTGATGCTCCGGTCAGCGCCCCGTAGAAGAAGCGGGCGTCGGCGGTCATCTGCTCCACGTCGCGGTCAGTCGGAACAATGACAATGGCCTGGGCACTGGCTGCCGACAGGGCCACCGCCAACGCCTTTGCCGAGGGCGTGAGTCCGGCAGCATCAAGGCGGGCGGCGTCGAGTCCTGCGTGGCTTGCGGCGCGCTTGAGGAGCGCCTGCAGCGTCAGCGACGACGTAGCACTCATGAAAGGCCGGTCATGCGCACACCGCCGGACAAGTGCCATCGGTGGGCGGGTCGGTATATACCTACGTCGGCGAGCCCGGATGACACTCTGAACGTATAGAGCTGACGATGGTAGTCGTAGGGAACCCCATCAGTCCGGTGCACGGCCACGTCGAGCTTGTAGCCTCCTGCCACGAGGTCAAGCCGCTCGATGAGGAAGTCGACCTGAGCGACGCCGTTGAGCGTATCGGGCGTGCCTCCCTCGATGTGGGTGTTCGTTCCGTAGCAGCAGGTGCCGTGGTCGTCGAAGAGTCCGATGCCGATGGCGAAGTCGGTGACCTCCCGAGGTGAGGCGAGGGTCATCCGTATCATCATCGGTTCGCCGCTTGGAAAGACGTGTGCTGGCGTGCCATCTCCCCGGCAGAGCTGAACGGCCGTGATTTCAACCTCGCGCGATCCCCAGCGTCCCTCTGGCACCTTGAAGAGGTCCTGGGGTTCGTCAGGGGCAGGACCGTCAGGTGTGGTTTCGGCGGTCACAACGTCGGTCGTGTCCGGGACTGGCGTCTGCTGGTGATGGGCGTCTTCGGCTCGTGCGACATCCAGGCGGTACTCGTCGATGACCCGGCGTGGATCCCCGTGGGCCCGCACGCGACCCTCATCCAGCCAGAGAGCCTCGTCGCAATACCGTTCAACCAGGTCGAGCGAGTGTGTGACCAGGAGGGTTGTCTTTCCACGCCGGCGGAAGTCGGCGAACTTCGAAAGGCACTTGTGCGTGAACGATTCGTCGCCTACGGCAAGGACTTCGTCGACGAGAAGAATGTCCGGGTCGACGTGCGTGGCAACGGAGAAGCCAAGGCGCATGTACATGCCGGACGAGTAGGTTTTTACCGGTGCGTCGATGAAGGGTTCCAGTTCGGCGAACGCCACAATGTCATCGAAGCGCCTGCTGATCTCTTTGCGCGAGAGCCCCAGCATCAGGCCATTGATGAAGACATTCTCACGCCCTGAAATTTCTGGGTGAAAGCCTGCGCCGAGCTCGATGAGCGCCGAGACCCGGCCATTGACCTCGATGCGGCCACTGCTCGGTTTGCCGATGCCTGCAGCAAGCTTGAGCAGGGTGCTCTTGCCTGAGCCGTTTCGGCCAATGACGCCGAGCGTCCGGCCCTTTTCCACCCTGAAGTTCACGCCTTTCAGTGCTTCGAAGGAGTCGTCCGGCTTCAGGTCGCGCATGAGCGAGCCGGAGAGGAGGGCGCTCTTGAGCGTGGAGAATTGACGCCTGCGGCTGTAACGTCGATAGACCTTGCGGAGGTCCGTCGCCTGGATGGCGGGCGTGCTCATACTTCCTCCGGCAAGGCATCGCGCAGGCGGTCGAAGACGAAGTAGCCGAGCAGGAAGGCCACCAGGCCTTCGGCGGCGACAAGCAGCAGTCGGTCCCACTGGTAGAACGGACCTGCGTGGAACAGCACCTCCTGGTAGGCCACCGCAAGGTGCGTGAACGGGTTGAGGTTCAGGAAGGGCTGGATGCGGGCGGGCGCGACGCTGATGGGATAGATGATCGGCGTGGCAAAGAACCACAGGGTCAGCAGGTTCTGGATGAGATCGCGGACGTCCCGGAAGAGGGCGGTGAGCGAGGAAAGCAGGAGCGCCAGGCCGATGGTCAGCAGGAGCTGCACCAGAATGATGGCCGGGAGCCACAGGAGCTTGAGAGGCTCGGCTGGTGGCCGGAAGATGGCAAGGAACACGCCGAGAATCGTGAGTCCGAAGCCAAAGTGCGCCAGGTTTGCCAGGACGGTGGTGATCGGCAGAACCTCCGCTGGAAACAGGACTTTTCGAATGAGGTTGCCGCCCGCCACCAGCGAGTTCGAGGCCTCAAGGAGAGAGGCGGAGAACCATGACCAGGGCAGGATGCCGCAGAACATGAAGAGAGCGAAGGGCTCGAGGTCGGGCGGGTGCGTGCCTGGAAGCACGACGGTGAAGACGAAGGAGTAGATGAGGAGGAGCAGGAGGGGGTTGACGAACGACCAGAAGAAGCCGAGCACCGATCCCCGGTACCTGGCGCGAAGGTCCCGGGCAACCAGACTGCGAATCAGGGCCTGATAGCGAAGCAGATGGCGGAGGTTGGCGAACACAGGCGCAGGCCTCCTGAAAGCTGATGTATGGCGACCCGTGGTCCCCGGGGTTGATTAGTGCCGGGGTCTGGGTCGGCTGATTCAGGCCCTGGTACGTGCGCGCGTGGCGACCTGCAGGCGAATCAGCGACTTCATCATGGCGACGCGCGCGCGCTCGAAGTCGATTTCGAGCGCTGGTTTTGCCAGCCGTTCCTCGGCTCGCTTCCTGGCGGCCTCGGCCCTCGAGACGTCGATGTCGTCGGCGCGTTCGGCGATCTGGGCGAGTACCGTCACCCGATCAGGCAGCACCTCCACGAAGCCAAAGGCGACATGGAGGTGTCCCTGTTCAGTGCCCTTGCGGTAGGTGATTTCGCCGACCTGAAGCGTGGCCAGAAGTGGCGTATGCCCAGGCAGAATGCCCATGTACCCCTCGACGGCCGGCACCTGGACTTCCTGAACCTCCTCCCGGACCAGTGAACGGTCCGGGGTGACGATTTCGAGCGTCAGTGCCGTGGGCAGGGTCGGGATCGCCATGTCAGGCCGCCTTCATGTTCTTGGCTTTTTCGACGGCTTCTTCGATCGTCCCGACCATGTAGAACGCCTGCTCGGGCAGATCGTCGTGCTTGCCTTCGACAATCTCCTTGAAGCCGCGAACCGTGTCGGCCACGCTGACATACTTGCCCTTCAGGCCGGTGAACTGCTCGCCGACGAAGAACGGCTGCGAGAGGAACCGCTGGATCTTGCGGGCACGGGCGACCGTGGCCTTGTCCTCTTCCGACAACTCGTCGATGCCGAGAATGGCGATGATGTCCTGGAGGTCCTTGTAGCGCTGCAGCGTCTGCTTCACCGAGCGGGCCACGTTGTAGTGCTCGTCACCCAGAATGCGGGGATCGAGAATGCGCGACGTCGAGGCCAGCGGATCCACGGCCGGGTAGATGCCGAGTTCGGCAATCTGCCGCGAGAGGTTCGTGGTGGCGTCAAGGTGCGCGAACGTGGTGGCCGGTGCCGGGTCGGTATAGTCGTCGGCGGGCACGTAGATGGCCTGCACGGACGTAATCGAGCCGTTCTTGGTCGAGGTGATGCGTTCCTGCATCTGGCCCATTTCCGAGAGCAGCGTCGGCTGGTACCCAACGGCGGACGGCATGCGGCCGAGCAGTGCCGACACTTCTGAGCCCGCCTGCGTGAAGCGGA
Source organism: Acidobacteriota bacterium (assembly GCA_021731095.1). GTDB lineage: Bacteria > Acidobacteriota > Vicinamibacteria > Vicinamibacterales > UBA2999 > JAKFYA01. Next base: position 8,382 of record JAKFYA010000074.1, read on the forward strand.
ACACGTTGTCGATGAACAGGAGCACGTCCTTGTTCTCGGCGTCACGGAAGTACTCCGCGACCGTCAACGCAGAGAGACCGACGCGCAGACGCGCACCCGGCGGTTCCGTCATCTGGCCGTAGATGAGTGCGGCGCGGGACTTGGTCTGGTCTTCCATGTTGATAACGCCTGACTCCTGGAATTCCAGCCAGAGGTCGTTACCTTCTCGGGTGCGCTCGCCCACACCGGCGAACACCGACACACCGCCGTGCTTCATGGCGATGTTGTTGATGAGCTCCATGATGATGACGGTCTTGCCGACTCCGGCGCCGCCAAACAGCCCGATCTTTCCGCCCTGCAGATACGGTTCGAGCAGGTCGATGACCTTGATGCCCGTCTCGAACATCTTCAGTTCGGTCGACTGCTGCTCCAGCGTCGGGGCGGCGCGATGAATGGGCCAGCGCTCCTTGGAGAGAACCGGGCGATCCGGGAAGTCCACCGGCTCGCCGAGCACGTTCAGCACGCGACCGAGCGTTTCCGGCCCCACGGGCACCGAGATAGGGGCACCTGTGTCGATGGCCTTCATGCCTCGGGTCATGCCGTCGGTCGGCTTCATCGCGACGGTGCGGACGCGGTTCTCGCCAAGGTGCTGCTCGACCTCGGTGATGACATCGATCTTCTGGCTGCCGTCGCTGCCGTCGGACACGATGCGGACGGCGTTGTAGATTTCGGGAAGGCCGGCAGCGAACTCGATGTCGATCACCGGTCCGATGACCTGAACGACTTTGCCGATGCGCTGCTCCGTTGGAGTCTGTGCCATGTCTGTAATGTCCCGTTCGTCCTAGGTCGCGGACGCGCCTGAAACGACCTCAATGATTTCCCTGGTGATCGCCGCCTGGCGCACCTTGTTCATATAGAGCGTCAGCCCGTCGAGCATCTCCGCGGAGTTGCGCGTCGCTGCATCCATCGCGGTCATCTGGGCTGCAAAGAAAGCCGCGTTTGATTCCAGCAGCGACCGGTACACCTGCACCTGGACGTAGCGGGGCAGAAGGTCTCGGAAGATCTCGGCAGGAGTTGGTTCGTACAGGTAGTCGGTATCGGCGGCGCCGGCCGCCCCTTCCAGTTCTCCGGCCTGAATAGGGAGCAACTGCTCGACCACCACACGCTGGGCGATGACCGACTTGAATTCGTTGTAGACGATGCTCACGCTCGAGGCGCGACCCGAGGTGAATTCCTCGATGGCGATGTCCGCGATGGCCACCGCATTGGGAAACGAGAGGCGCTGGAAGATGTTCACTTCTTCCAGCACGACATCGAAACCCCGACGCTTGAAGAAGTCGCGTCCCTTGCGGCCGATGAGACCAAGCACGACCTTGCGACCCTGTCCGCTCTCGGACTGGATCAGTTGGGCCGCGGTCTTGATGACATTCGAGTTGAAGCTGCCACACAGGCCGCGGTCAGAGGTGACCACGATCACGAGCGGGCGCCCTTCACCTTCGGCCGGGATCCTGAGCAGCGGATGGGTGGACGAGTCGACGCGGGTGACCAGTCCATTGAGGACCTGGCGCATCCGCTGGGCGAACGGTCGAGCGCCAACCACGCGCTCCTGTGCCCGACGCAGTCGCGAAGCGGCGATCATCTTCATCGCCTTCGTGATCTGCTGCGTGGACTTGACCGCGCGAATGCGCCGGCGGAGATCAATAAGTGAGGGCATCGGCCTTCTGGATGCTTAGGCGACCGCGCCAGCCTGCGTGCCGACGAACTGCTGCGCGAATTCCTTCAGCGCCCCAATCAGTCCGGCTTTGGTTTCGTCGTCAAGAACCTTCTTGTCGGCGATGCCGGCGAGAATCGATGGGTGACGCGATTCGAGGAAGCGGAACAGCTCCATCTCGTAGCGCGCGACATCTTCTAGAGCGATCGGATCAATGTAGCCGTTGGTGGCCGCAAAGATGATAGCCACCTGGCGCTCCACCGCCACGGGGCGGTACTGCGGCTGCTTCAGGATTTCGACAAGCCGGCGGCCACGATTGAGCTGGGCCTGCGTGGCTTTGTCGAGGTCTGAACCGAACTGGGCAAATGCTGCGAGTTCGCGGTACTGCGCAAGGTCGAGGCGGAGCGTGCCGGCAACAGAACGCATGGCCTTGATCTGCGCCGAGCCACCCACGCGCGATACCGAGTTGCCAACGTTGATGGCAGGGCGAACGCCCTGATGGAACAGATCGCTTTCCAGGAAGATCTGCCCGTCCGTGATTGAAATCACGTTGGTCGGGATGTAGGCGGACAAGTCGCCAGCCTGTGTCTCAATGATCGGGAGCGCGGTGAGCGAGCCACCACCGAGTTCGGCCTTCAGCTTGGCGGCGCGCTCGAGCAGGCGGGAGTGCAGGTAGAACACGTCGCCGGGATACGCCTCACGACCCGGGGGACGACGCAGGAGCAGCGAGATTTCGCGGTAGGACTGGGCGTGCTTGGACAGGTCGTCATAGACCACCAGGGCGTGACGGCCGCTGTCGCGGAAGAACTCACCGATGGCGCAGGCGGAGTATGGCGCGATGTAGAGCATCGGCGCAGGGTCTGACGCCGTCGCGGCGACCACGATGGTGTAGCTCATCGCGTCGTTTTCTTCCAGGGTGCGAACCACCTGCGCCACGGTCGACTGCTTCTGACCGATGGCGTTGTAGATACAGATGACGCCCTTGCCCTTCTGGTTGATGATCGCGTCAATCGCCACCGCGGTCTTGCCGGTCTGGCGGTCACCGATGATCAATTCGCGCTGGCCCCGGCCAATCGGAACCATGCCGTCGATGGCCTTGAGTCCGGTCTGCAGTGGCTCTTTGACGGGCTGACGCTCGGTGACACCAGGCGCGATGCGCTCAATGGGGAAGAACTGCTTGGTGGTGATGGGTCCCTTGCCGTCGATGGGCTGGCCGAGCGCATTCACCACGCGACCGAGAAGTTCGTCGCCGACCGGAACGGAAATGATGCGACCGGTCCGCTTGACCAGGTCGCCCTCCTTCACGGCCGTGAAATCACCAAGAAGCACAGTGCCTACGCCATCCTCTTCAAGGTTGAGCGCGATGCCGAACAGCCCGTGCGGGAACTCAAGCATCTCGCCAGCCATGGCCCGTTCGACGCCGTGCACCCGAGCAATGCCGTCCCCGATGGACACAACGGTACCCACTTCGGCCACGTCCAACTGGACGGCGTAGCTGCCAATCTGGTCTTTGATGATTTTGGAGATCTCTTCGGCGCGGATGTCCATATCGGTCGGTGCCTTTCCTTCGGGGCGATTCACCCCTGGCGGCCCAGGGGCCGCAACGTCAGGCCGCAAACTGGAACGCCGAAGCGTCCCGTGGAAACGGCCTCTCGGACGCGTGTTACATGCTCTCGTTCAACCGGTGGCGGAGCTTCGCCAACTGGGTGGCGACGCTGCCGTCAAAAACTGTGCTGCCAATCCGGGCAACCATGCCGCCCAGAATGGCTGGGTCGACGCGTCTCGACAGGCGCACGGTACGGCCGGTCACGTCGGCCAGCTTTGCCTGGAGTTGGGCGACGCGTGTCTCGTCAAGCTCATCTGCGGTCACGATTTCGGCTTGCACGACGCGGTGATGCTCCATCACGCGATCGCGATAGGTGTCGGCCAGCGCCGGTACCAACTCGAGCCGGTCGCGGTCTGCCAGGAGTGCCAGCACCTTGACCAGTGGGGCAGGTGGCGCCAAGGGTGCCATGACCTGGCTGACAATGCCCCGCTTCGCGGATGAGGGAATGGATGGATTCAGCAGCGTGGTGCGCAGTTCGCCGTTCGCCTGAAAGAGCGACGCAAAACTGCCCAGTGCCTGCTCGATCTGGTCAAGGCCACCCTCGGCGATGGCCACTTCAAACAACGCCTTGGCGTACCGGGAGGCGGAGGCGCGATTACTCATTCCAGCTCTGTCCAGACGGTCACATTCGATTAGCCTTGCCGTCGTCGCTCTTCGTGGGCGGACGATGGTTGGCGGGTACGCTGGCATCCTGCGCGCGCGGTAACGACCGCGGACGCGGGGCAGTGTTTGGCACGTCTCGCATGCGGCCGCGAGTACACAGACGGCGCCCAGGCTCAGAGTGTGAGCGCGGGTGTGATACAGATGCCGCCTGTATCGCGACGAGACGTGACAGATATTTATATCACGGCACTACCGCTTTTCGGTGATGAGCTCATAGATTCGGTTGAGCTCAGCCTCCGAATTGAACCGGATTTCCAGTGTCCCGCCATGTCCCTTCCGCTGGATGCGTACGGTTGCCCCAAGCACGAATCGCAATCGGTCTTCGGCTGCGCGGGTGTGGACGTCTGATGTCGGCTCCTGAGGCGAGGCCTTCCCGGTTGGCCCACTACCGGAGGCGGCACGCGACAGACGCGCGCGCACCAGGGCCTCGGCCTCCCGCACGGATAGAGAACGGGCCAGTATTTCCTCGGCAGCCAGCCGTTGCGCCGCCTCATCCGGCAGCGAGAGCAAGGCCCTCGCATGCCCCATGGAGAGGACACCTCCAGCTATGTGGGTCCGGACATCCGCGGGAAGCTTCAGCAGCCTCAGCACGTTGGCCACCGTGCTTCGGTCTTTGCCTACAGCATTCGCGACTTGCTCCTGGGTGAGGTGAAACTCGTCAACCAGACGTCGGTAGGCGGTTGCCTCGTCAATGGCATTGAGGTCCTCGCGCTGGATGTTCTCGACGAGGGCCAACTGGAGTATTTCCTGGTGTGAGCCGTTGGCAATGTCCCGGACCACCACGGGCACTTTGGTCAGCCCGGCAAGTCGTGCGGCGCGCCAGCGCCGTTCGCCGGCAATGATGCGATATGACGAGCCGTCCAGGCGCACAACGATGGGCTGAATGATTCCGCTGGCACGAATGGACTTTGACAGCTCCTCAAGGCGGGCATCATCCATCTGGAGGCGGGGTTGGTCATCATTCGGCGACAACTGGTCAATCGGCAACTCGACTGTCGCCGCGGGTGCGGCCAGTTGGGGAATCTCTGGAATAAGCGCACTCAGCCCTTTGCCGAGCGCCGGCCGACGTTCAGCCATGATGCGGTTTCTCCTGGAAACTAGACAGCGGTGCGACCAAGGACTTCGTTTGCCAGTGCGACGTAGGCCTCGGCACCGCGGGACTTGGCGTCGTAGAGCACAGCGGGAATGCCATGGCTTGGCGCCTCTCCCAGCTTGATATTTCTGGGGATGACAGTCTGGAACACCTTCTCCTTGAAGAAGGCACGCACATCTCGGGCGACCTGCTGTCCCAGATTGGTCCGCTCGTCGTACATCGTGAGCAGGACACCCTCTATATCGAGTGCCGGATTCAGGGCACTTCGGACCCTGCGCATCGTGCCAACCAGGTCAGCCAGTCCTTCCAGGGCGAAGTACTCGCAGTGGAGGGGAATCAGGACCGCATCGGCAGCCACCAACCCATTCAAGGTCAGCAGGCCAAGGGACGGCGGGCAATCAAGCACGACGAAATCGTAGAGCGACCGAAGAGGCTCGATCACGCGCTGAAGGCGCCGCTCTCGCTCGGGCAGCGTTACCATCTCGATTTCTGCGCCAGTCAGATCCTGATCGGCGGGAATAAGGTCGAGCCCTTCAACCTCGGTGCGAAGGATGAAGATGGACGGATCCTCCACATCGGCGGTCAGCGCGTGGTAGATCGTGCCCCCTTCAGCTTTGGCATTCTTGCGCCCCACCCCACTACTCAGATTGCCCTGCGGATCGACGTCGATCAGAAGCACCCTGCGACCCGCCAACGCCATGGCCGTCGCCAGATTGATGGCGGTTGTGGTCTTTCCAACCCCACCCTTCTGATTGGCGACAGCGATGACCCTGGCGCGGCGCGCCTCAACCTTGAGCGATTCAGTCGAGCTATCTTGCTGATGGGATTTATCTTCTGTCATACGTCCTAACAATAAACCCAAGAAGGGAAGAGCTTAAGCCTATTGCCACGCCTTGGTGGGGTCAAGGTGTTCCACGTGAAACCCCTGGACCAGCGCCCCCTGCTCCAGCGAGTGTTTCACGTGGAACAGATGGGCACTAGTCGGCCTTTTGCCTTATCAACTGAGCCGCTTCAGGATTGAAAGACAACTCCCGGGTGATGAGGTTAAGGTCCTGAATTCGTCAAGGCTGAATTTCTTTGGTGCTAGGTTCTTGGCCTCGCTCTCGGTTGTCCCAAACAAGAAAAGTCGGCCTTCCGGTTTCAACAGAGCGTCAATGGCCTGAAAGAGAGCATGGTCCAGTCTCACGGCACGAACAGTAACGAGGTCGGCCCGTGCGTCCACTGGGAAATCCGCCGCAACCTCATCAAGTCGGCGGGCTTCTACTGTAGTGTCGGCCAATCCGAGCAATCGGATAGCCTCACGAAGAAACACGGCCTTCTTGTGTTTGGACTCAATCAGGGACATGCCCATACCAGGAACCGAGAGACGAAAGGGTAGGGCGGGAGAACCACCACCACTTCCAATGTCAATCGCGCGCTTGACGCGCAGCGGATCTGCAAGCAGGCCGGCCACGACTGGCTCCACTAGCAGACGGTCAAACGACTCATCGTCGGGATGCTCGATATTCAAGGAGGTCAGATTTATGCTCCGATTCCAGGTGCGGAGCAGGCCGAAGTAAGCTTCAACTCCTTCGAGAAGTTGTGCCGGTACATCGACACCAGCCCTGCTCGCAAGCCTGAGAAATCGGTCCCTGACCAACTCCACAGTCACTGGGCACCACCGCTGACAAGTCTTGGCAGGTACACGCGCAGAACCGCGACAGCCGCCGGTGTTGCCCCGGCCATCCTCGACACCTGGCCAAGGGTTTCTGGTTTGACCATCGCCAGGCGTTCCACCATCTCCCGGGACAAACCTGGAACCCGGTTGAACGGGAAATCCGCTGGAATCGGCCGGTCGTGTTCCTGGGCGGACTTCGCAGCTACCAACAATTCCCGCTGAAGATAGCCGTCATATCGAATCTCAGCCTCGAGCGTTTGCAGATCCAGTTCTGGCCTTCCTGGATCCGTCTCGAGCCTGAGCTCTCCTTGCCCGACCAGATCCGTGAGACTGGCTCGTGGGTCTCGAAGAACAGTGAGCGCAGCATCTCTTCTGCCGGATGGCCCAACTATCGACTGCTGACGAAGAACCCCAATATTGGCCGTATAACGACGACGACGCTCTGTGAACGCCGCCCAACGCTCCTCTGACACCAGTCCGCACTCGCGCCCCTTTGGCGTCAACCTGAGGTCGGCGTTATCAATTCTGAGCAATAGTCGGTGTTCGGCGCGTGAAGTGAACATCCGATACGGCTCCACGCATCCCTGTGTCGTGAGATCGTCCACCAGCACACCGATGTAGCCATCGCTCCGCCTGAGCCGGAAGGGCTGTTCCCCGCGAGCCCGCTTCGCAGCGTTGGCGCCAGCCACAAGCCCCTGCGCCGCCGCCTCTTCGTAGCCAGAGGTCCCATTGATCTGACCGGCACAGAAGAACCCGGGAAGCCTGTGGGCTTCAAGTGTGGCGCTCAACTCTGTCGGCTGGATGAAGTCGTACTCCACCGCATAGCCGTGACGAAGTATCACTGCCGCTTCGAGGCCTGCCAGAGCGTGGACCAGGTCTTCCTGCACCTCGGCTGGAAGACTGGTGGAGAAGCCGTTCACGTAGATCTCGTCCGCGTCGAGACCCTCTGGCTCCAGGTAGATCTGGTGGCGCTCCCGCTCTGGAAACCTGACTATCTTGTCCTCGAGCGAGGGGCAATACCGTGGGCCTATCCCCTGAATCTGCCCGTTGAAGAGGGGACTCTCATCGAGGTGGTCTCTCACCAGGCCTGCGACGCGATCATTCGTGTGCAGCATCCAGCAGACGGCGCGATTCGTCGGGCGCGCCTTCGACAGGAACGAGAAGGCCTCGGGCTTCTCATCTCCTGGCTCAGTCGTGAACAGTCCCTGTCTCACTGCGGCATCGAAGTCGATCGTCCGTCGATCCAGCCGTGGGGGAGTTCCGGTCTTGAGCCGTCCCACTGTGAACCCCATGGCCCGGATTGACGCTGCAAGCTCGGTCGACGGCGCTTCACCAACTCTTCCGGCTGCCACCTGATGTCGACCCACATGGGTCAGCCCGTTCAGGAACGTGCCCGTGGTAACTACAAGCGACGCACAGGCCACTTCACGGCCATCCTCGAACGCCACTCCTGACACCGAACCTGCTGACACCAGCACTCTGGAGACCCGACCCCAGAGTGTCGTGATGCCTGGCGTCCCTGCCAGAGCGCTCTCAACCCAGGATGAGTAGAGCCCCTTGTCGCACTGGGCCCGTGGCGACCATACCGCTGGCCCTCGGCTTCGATTGAGGAGCTTGAACTGGATGCCATTGGCATCCGCTGCCTGGCCCATCAAACCACCAAGCGCATCAATCTCCCTGACCAGATGCCCCTTCGCTGTCCCGCCGATTGCCGGATTGCATGGCATCAGCGCCGCTGGCGAACCCGGCACCCGACACCATGCCACGGAGCATCCCAGCCTCGCAGCCGCCCAGACGGCTTCAACACCGGCATGGCCAGCCCCGATGACGACGACATCAAACCTCATCTATTTCCCAATACAGAAGCGATCGAATACATACCGGAGGAGGTCGTCAGGCGTGCGACGGCCGGTCACTTCTTCAAGTGCCTGCTTCGCCCGCGAGAGATCGAGGAGCACGCACTCCTCTGGAGCCCCGTCGGCCGCCCCACGAACCGCGTTCTCAAGGCCTACCGAGGCCTCCGCCAACAACGCGCGGTGGCGGATATTTGAAACCATGGCCCCATCGTGAGCAGCGGACATGTTGGCCAACGCTGAGACCAATGCATTGCGCGCGACAGCCATGCCCTCGCCAGACACCGCCGAAACCCGAATCACTCCAGACGCCTCGTCTGGCTCCCACACAGGCCGGCAATCACACTTGTTCGCCAGCACCACGCGGACGCGGTCTGCAGTCTCACTCAACACAACCTGATCCTCGGAGGTCAGCGGCATCGATCCGTCAAGCACGACCAGAATCGCATCAGCCACTGCCAATGCACCCCTGGCTCGTTCCATCCCTTTCAGCTCCACGCCATCTGTAGACGGTCTGAAACCGGCCGTGTCAACCAGCGTCACGCAGTAGCCGCCAAGGTCAAGCCGCTCGGACACCATGTCGCGGGTAGTGCCAGGCGACGCATCGACTATTGCCCGATCAGATCCAATTAAACTATTGAAAACACTAGACTTACCTGCATTTGTCCGGCCACAGATCACCACCGTGGTGCCCTCTCGAATCAGCCGGCCTGCGTCTGCCGAGGCTAGCAAGGCATCGAGGCGGGCCTGCAGGCCGACCAGCTCGACACCAAGCTCTGCTGAACCGATGAAGTGGAAACCCTCATCCGGAAAGTCGAGCGAGGCCTCGACGCGGGCCATGACATCAAAGAGTTGACCTTCCACCTCGCGGATGGCCCCGCTCAGGGTGCCCTCCAGTTGATCAAACGCCAACCGGGCCTGCAGTGGTGTAACCGCATCGATCAGGTCTGCTACCGCTTCCGCCTGGACCAGATCCAGCTTTCCATGCAGAAAGGCCCGAAAGGTGAACTCTCCGGGCCTGGCAAGCCGGGCCCCGGAGGCCAGCACGCGTCGAATCACGGTCTCCAGCACGACGGGGCTCCCATGCGTAGAGAGCTCAACCACGTCTTCGCCGGTGTAGGAGTGCGGCCCCTTGAAATAGGTGGCGATTGCGGAATCGAGACCCGTCAGACGACAGGCAGTCGCATGGCGCGGGCTGAGTGGACGAGGAGAGTCGAGCAGGGTGGACACAATCACCACGCTCGCGGGACCACTCAGCCGCACCACGCCAAGACCGCCTCGTCCGGGCGGCGTGGCAATGGCTACGATGGTGTCTTCGGTCGAGAAGGTCAGTGCCTGGCTGAGATGATGACGGTCTTCATGAACGCATCGCCGATGCTCTCGGACGACACAGAAGCATCCTCGGCCACCGCCAAGTGCACGATGCGGCGCTCGTAGGGATTGAGAGGCCCCATCTCTTGAGGCGCTCCGAGGTTCCGGACACGTTCGGCTGCGAACTTCGCCATCTGCTTCAGCTCCGCATCCTTCTCGCGCCGATAACCAAGACAGTCCACCACGATACGACTGTCAGACCCGAGCTGCCGACGAAAGGCCGTGGCAACCAGATGCTGCAATGCCTGCAGGCCCTCGCCGCCTCTGCGAATGAGCACGCCGCCGTCTTCGCCCTCCAGATTGATCCGGCTCGCCTCGGGCGTCTCTTCGATCGTCACAACCAGACCCAGGCCCATCGCAGTGACGACGGACTGGACGAACGTTCCAATCTCTTCAATCAGCGTACTCATGGCTGCTACTTCTTCTCCGCGCGCTCGGTCTTGCCAGCGCCTGCACTCTTGATGCGACGTTCAGCCGCAGGCCTGGGCGCCTGAATCTGCGGCGGACCAATCATCCAGTTGGTGAAGTACTGCTGCCCAATCGCCCACACGTTCTGCACAAGGTAGTAGATCGCCAGCCCACTTGGAAACGTGAGGAACATGGCCACGAACACCACGGGCATGAACATCATCATGCGCTGCTGTGCCGGATCTCCTGTCGAAGGCGTCAGTCTCTGCTGCCACACCATCGTGGCGCCCATCAGCAGCGGCGTCACGTAGTACGGATCCATCAGAGAGAGATCCTTGATCCAGAAGGCGAAGGGCGCGCCACGAAGCTCGATCGCCTGCGAGAGCAGAGAGTAGAACGCAAAGAGAAAGGGGAACTGCAGCACCATCGGAATGCACCCGCTCGCCGGGTTCACACCCCTCTCGCGATACAGGTTCATCACCTCGGTGTTCATCTTCTGGCGCGCAGGATCCGTCACCTTCAGGTCCGAGTAGCGATCCTGAATCGCTTTGAGCTGGGGTTGAAGCTCCTGCATCTTCCGCATCGACACCACGCTCTTGTGCCTCAGCGGAGACATGACCAGATTCATCACCAGGGTCAGCAGGATGATGGCCCAGCCCCAATTACCCGCAAATCCATGAAACCACTTCAGGGCACTCAGAAAGGGAACCGAGATGAATCCCCACATCCCGAAATTGATCGCCCGCACCAGTTCCGGATCCATGGCCTTGAGGACATCGAAGGACTTCGGGCCGATGTAGTAGCGCAGGGTAGTGCCGGCCGTCGCGGGCCGGATCGAGTGCAGCAGCAGGTTGCGTTCCTGGGTAGCCTCACCCTTCAATGGATCGTTCACAGCACGATATTCCACGCGCGCCTGTCCGGGATTCACCGCGGCAACAATGAAGTAGTGGTCATCGACACCGACAAAGCGGAACACACCCTCGCGAACGGCGCCCTCGCCAACCGATCCATGGGCCACCCGCTCGACAGACTTGCCGTCGTGATACAGGGCTTCTGGGGTGGGAACGGCACTTGAGCGCAGGAACTTTCCGCCACCGGTCGAGCGGAGGTCGCCCAACCCGGCACCCCACTGCACAATCGGGATCAGTGGGCGGTCACCCTGAGCAACCGTGGCCGTCATGGCCAGCTCATAGGGATTCGGACCGAACCGGAAGATCTTCTTCGCCTTCAGGCCCGTTGCACTCTCGAAATCGAAAGTGAGGGTCGCCCCTCCTTCTGCCTTCCCCTGCACTGCCTGAAACAGCGCACTGTTCAGCAGCTGTCCTATGCCGTTCTCGTCCACTCGAAGCGAAAAGGGCAGAGGGAAGGCCTCTCCCTCAGGAACCAGATCAACCGACCGTCCCGCGCTGTCCAGATATCCCTTGAGAATCCAGTGCTTGAGACGACCACCGCGGTTGGTGAAGACGGCCTTGACGGCCTCGGTCTCGAACACGACCTCTCGTTCAGTCCCCTCGCCCACCAGCGCCGCGGGAGACGCAACCGCCGCGGAGGGCGCAACCACCCCCAGCGCCGGCTGGGCTGCCTGTCCTGTGCCGGCCTCCACCTTCTTCGCAGCAGTCGCGGCCTGTTCCTGTGGAGGCGGGGCCAGAAACGTCTGGTAGCCATAGACCACCAGGAACGCCAGAAGAACAGCAATCAGTGTGCGTCGTTCCATGCTTCAGTGCCGGTGAGGGGAAGCCGCGGGAACAGGGTCAAGACCGGAGCCGCCGAACGGATGACATCTGGCCAGCCGCCGCAGTCCCAGCCACACGCCGGCTGCCGTACCGTGCTCGACAATGGCCTGAGCCATGTAGTCCGAGCAGGGGGGCAGGAACCGACAGGATCCTGTAAACATCGGAGATATAAGGATTTTATACGCGCGGAGCAGGCCGAGCAGGACCCCGGCGAGCGCCGAGGGTCTCCTGGCTGTCCCGCCGCGCACCACGTCGGAGGATATCGAGGAAGTCTGTTTCCAGGTTCGGGAAGGAGGCATCCAGCATCTCGCGTCTGGGGACGATGACGATGTCCGTCGCGACAGATGGACGATGGCGCCTGAAGATTTCACGAGCCAGCCGCTTGGCTCGATTCCGGCGCACCGCACCACCGAACTTCCGTCCAGCTGCTACTCCAAGCCGGGGGACCGAACCTGCACCCGCTACCAGGAACACCAGCATGAAGCGCCCGCCAACCTTGCGTCCGGTCCCGTAGGCCCGTTCAAAGTCGGATCTCTGGCGAACCCGATCGGTTCTGGTGAGTTCCTGGCTGCCCATCCTGGGCCTGAAAGACGGTCTAGCCTTCGTCGGAGACGGTGAGGCGCTTACGCCCCTTCGCCCGACGCCTGGCCAACACGATCCGACCATTCTTCGTCGCCATGCGCACGCGGAAACCGTGGGTCTTCGCGCGGCGGGCGGTATTTGGCTGATAAGTACGCTTGCCCTTCATGAATCCTCTGCCTGAGTAATAAAGGCCGACACTTTCTGGCCAGAAGAACCTTGAATGTTATGACGCCTTGCATCCGGGTGTCAACGAAGGGGGTGCAGAATCGACGTCCACGGTTCTTCGTGCTGTGCTACATTTCCCGCTCCCGGGAGCATCGGATTGCCCCAACCGTTCCCCTTCTTCGGTTTCCTACCCAAGTTTTCCACAACTGTTGAAAAAGCTGTGGAAAAGCACGAATGTACCGTCAACAGCCATGACCGCTAGCGTTTGGGATCAGGTCCTCACCCGGGTTGAAACCAAGGTGAACCGCCACAGTTACTACACCTGGTTCAAACCCACCTCGTTCCTTGCGGACAATGGCACGACCATCATTGTCAGGGTCCCTGATCCCCTCTTCAAGGACTGGCTCGGGAAGCACTATTCCGGCGTGCTCGCTGAAGCGCTCGCAGACCTCGGGCGCGCTGATACCCGAATCCAGTTCATTCCGGAGGGGACCCCGGTTCCCGAGGAGGACCCGAGGCCTGCCAGCATCGAGTCGACTCCTCCGGACGATCCTGAACTGGGCATCACCGGAGGCCTGAACCCCCGCTATACCTTCGATACCTTCATCGTCGGACCGTCGAACCAGTTCGCCCACGCGGCCTGCCGCGCCGTCGCGGAGGCTCCCTCCCGCTCCTACAATCCGCTCTTCATCTACGGAGGGGTCGGGCTGGGCAAGACCCACCTGATGCATGCGATTGGGCACTACGTCCTGCAACACGGACGCGGCCTGAAGCTCACCTACATCTCGTCGGAGCGGTTCATGAACGAGATGATCAACGCCGTCCGCTACGAGCGCATTCTCGATTTCCGTGAACGCTACCGTAGTGTTGATGTCCTCCTGGTGGACGACATTCAGTTCGTCTCAGGCAAGGAAGGCACCCAGACGGAGTTCTTTCATACCTTCAATGCCTTGTACGACGCCCAGAAGCAGATTGTCCTGAGCAGCGACCGTCCACCGCACGAAATCCCGGCACTCGAAGAACGCCTCCGCTCGCGCTTTGAGTGGGGTCTGACGACGGACATCCAGCCCCCGGACCTCGAAACCAGTGTCGCCATTCTCAAACGAAAGGCCGAAACCGAGGCTGTTCCGCTCCCGGACAACGTCGCTCTGTACGTGGCCAGCCGGATTCGTTCCAACATCCGGGAACTTGAAGGCTCCCTTATCAGGCTCGTCGCCTATGCCTCCCTGACCGGACGCCAGATCTCCATCGAGCTCGCGCAGGAGGTTCTGCGGAATGTGGCAGATCCCACTGAAAAGGCGATCACCATCGAGTCAATCCAGCGTTTTGTCTCCGACTATTACCAGTTGAAAGTGTCGGAGCTGAAGTCCCGGAACAACGCCAAGTCCGTCTCCATGCCGCGGCAGGTCGCCATGTACCTCTGCAAGCAGCTCACCCGCGCATCCCTCCCGGAAATCGGACGAAGCTTCGGCGGCAAGCACCACTCCACAGTCATCCACTCCATCAAGAAGGTCGAAGAGCTGCGCCGAACGGACGAGGATTTCAACAGGACGATCGGCACATTTCTCGAATCCATCCACTGAAATCCACAGGTGATGTGGACGGACGCTGTGCACGCCCTGCGGATCCTGCAACCTGGACGACCGCCCTACGGAATTACCCACAGACGGCGGCCCAGTGGCCGAAAAGCATCAACAATTTAAACCACTGAAAACAAGCTACTTAGAAAGCTTCTTCGGCTTTTACACAGCACCTTCTTTTCTGTATACTCTTTATCTCTTTAGATCCTCTTCTGTACGTACGGATCACTAGCTTGCGGAGTTGAATCTCCGCCTGAGGTCACCGCTGCTCATGGAACTCGTTGTTCGCAAGAACGACCTTGTGCGGGAACTCCAGTTGTTCCAAGGCATCGTTGAACGCAAGAACACCATTCCGATCCTTGCGAATGTGCTGCTCGAGGCCAGCGGTGACCAACTCACGCTCCTCGCAACAGATCTCGAAGTTGCGCTGAAGAGTCGCTGCGCTGCCGCGATCAACCAGCCAGGATCGCTGACGCTTCCAGCCAAGAAGCTGTACGAAATCGTCAAGGCTCTGCCCGACACCGACGTTCGCATCGAAAGCGATAAAACTGGTGTGCGTGTGTCGGCTGATCGCTTTGATGCCCGCATCCAGACACTCCCTCGAGAAGACTTCCCGACGCTGCCCGATGCGCCTGGCACCAACAGGGTCACACTGCCCAGCAGTGCGCTCCGTGAAATGGTTGCCAAAACCCAGTTCGCCATCACGGGCGAAGACACTCGCTACTTCCTGAATGGCGCGAAGTTCGTGGTCAAGCCTGGCAGCCTCACGCTGGTGGCTACTGATGGACACAGACTCGCCCTGGTCGAGGTGAAGAGCGATATCGAGGTTGGTCAGGAAATTGGTGTCATCCTCCCGAAGAAGACGCTGCTTGAACTGGGTCGACTTGTTGGCGACGCAGAAACCGTCGGCTTCGAAAGCGGCGAGAACCATCTCTTCTTCGATGTTGGTGGTCGAACTCTCGTCTCGCGAATGATTGATGGGCAGTTCCCGGCCTATGAGCGAGTCATTCCCAAGGGCAATGACAAACTGCTCGAGTTCGAACGCGAGCGCCTCACGAGCGCCGTCAAGCGCGTCGCGCTCCTCTCGAACGAGCGTTCGCGAGCCGTCAAGTTCGAAATCAGCTCGGGGAAGGTTGAAGTCACCTCAAGCAGTTCCGAATTCGGGGAGGCGCGCGAGCAGATTCCCGTCGACTACGCCGAAGAAGCGATGACCATCTCCTTCAACGCGCAGTATGTGCTGGACTTTCTCGCAGTCGTCGACACCGACGTTGTGTCCCTCTCTCTCAAGGACGAGGTCAGCCAGGCCTTGATGAAGCCGGTGGCGACAGAGGGTTACGACTACACCTACGTGATCATGCCGATGCGGATCTAGGACTACACGTGAACCACTCGGATCAGCCAACTCCGGACGCAGACTCGACCCAGTCGAACGTTCCCGCTCCTACCGCGAGTCCTCACAACTCGTCGGACGATTACGGTGCAGACAAGATCAAGGTTCTCGAAGGCCTTGAAGCGGTCCGCAAGCGACCTGCCATGTACATCGGCTCCACGGGAGCCCCGGGTCTACATCACCTCGTCTATGAAATTGTCGACAACTCGATCGACGAGGCCCTGGCGGGACACTGTACGGAAGTCAACGTCAGCATCCACCTCGACAACTCCATCACCGTCATCGACAACGGTCGCGGCATTCCGACCGACCGGCACGAAAGCGGGAGATCCGCAGCCGAAGTAGTCCTGACCGTTCTCCACGCAGGTGGCAAGTTCGACAACGACAGCTACAAGGTTTCGGGTGGTCTCCACGGAGTCGGCGTTTCGGTGGTCAACGCGCTCTCCGAACGCCTCGACCTGGAAATCTGGCGCAACGACCTCGTCCACAAGCAGACCTACGAGCGCGGCAAGCCTGCTGCCGATCTGGTGGTCACCGGATCGACGCAGCGGCGGGGAACGAAAGTCACGTTCCTGCCAGACAAGGAGATCTTTGAGGTCTCCGAATTCAGCTTCGACACGCTGGCACAGCGCCTCCGCGAACTGGCCTTCCTCAATGGCGGCATCATCATCACCCTCGATGATGAACGCGACGGCAAGAGCCACAGGTTCCAGTACGAAGGCGGCATCGTCTCGTTCGTCGAGCACCTCAACAAGAACAAGGTGCTCGTCAACGACAAGCCGATCTTCATGCGCGGCGAACGAGACGGCATCGATGCGGAAATCGCGCTTCAGTGGAACGACGGCTACGCGGAAATCGTGTATTCCTTCGCCAACAACATCAATACGCACGAAGGTGGCACACACCTCTCCGGCTTCCGTGCAGCACTGACGCGCAGCATCAATTCCTACGCCACGAAGAACAACCTCGCGAAGGACCTGAAGGAAAGCATCGGCGGCGACGATATCCGCGAAGGCCTCACCGCGGTGGTGAGCGTGAAGATTCCGCACCCACAGTTTGAAGGCCAGACCAAGACCAAGCTGGGCAACACTGAGGTCAAGGGCATCGTCGAGGCCATCGTCAACGACAAGCTGGCGCAGTACCTCGAAGAGAACCCGAACGTCGCCAAACGGATCATCAGTAAAGCCACCGACGCGGCACGAGCCCGCGAAGCCGCCAGGAAGGCCCGCGACCTCGTCCGCCGCAAGGGTGCCCTCGACAGCAGCAGCCTGCCTGGCAAGCTGGCGGACTGCCAGGAACGCGACCCCGCGAACAGCGAGATCTACATCGTCGAAGGCGAGTCGGCCGGCGGCTCAGCCAAACAGGGCCGCGACCGTCGCAACCAGGCCATCCTGCCGATCAAGGGCAAGATTCTCAACGTCGAGAAGGCCCGCTTCGACAAGATGCTGGGCAGTGAAGAAATCAAGACCATGATTGCGGCACTCGGATGCGGCATCGGCGTCGAAGATTTCAACATCGACAAACTCCGTTACCACCGCGTCATCATCATGACTGACGCCGATGTGGACGGGTCCCACATCCGCACGCTGCTCCTGACCTTCTTCTATCGCCAGATGCCACAGCTCATTGAGCGCGGCTACATCTACATCGCACAGCCCCCGCTCTTCAGGGCCAAACGAGGGCGATCGGAAACCTTCATCAAGGACGAGCGCGACCTGGAGAGCTTCCTCATTCGCCGGGCCGTCGAGGCTCGAGTGGTCACGCTCGCCGATGGAAGGGAAGTGTCTGGGGAACTGCTCGAAAAGCGCCTGCAGCGCATGATCTCGTACCGAAAGATGCTGCAGCAGGCTACCCGCCGCGGCACCCCGGTCGACATCGTGACGCTCCTCCTGCAGATGGACGCGCGTGACAGGAGCTTCTTCGAGACACGCGAACACCTCGATACCATCTCGAGCCGGATGATGACGCCGAATCGCAGCGTTGAAGTCCAGCGCGACGAAGAGCACAACGCCTTCAGCCTCGCCATCGAAGACCGCTCTCTTGGATACCCACGCAACCACGTGCTCGGCGTGTCCTTCGTCGGCTCGGTGGAGTACCGCACGCTGCTGGCGGCCTATCGCGATATTCAGGACGTCACCTTCCCGGCCGTCGTCGGCGCGGCCAGCATCCAGGAAGAGCCCGAGATCGAGGAACCCGCCAAGGGAGAAGAAGCCACCGCGCCTGTTGTGGCGACGCCGCGCAGCCGCACGGAGGCAGCTGTCTCCCTTACAGACATCGACTCGTTCGTCGACTATTTCATGGCCGCAGGTCGCAAGGGTGTTGCGGTCAATCGCTACAAAGGTCTCGGCGAAATGAACGCCGAAACGCTCTGGACCACAACAATGGACCCGGAGCACCGGACTCTCCTTCAGGTCCGTGCCGAAGATCACACCGAGGCGGATCAGATGTTCACCACGCTGATGGGCGACCAGGTCGAACCACGGCGGAAGTTCATCGAGGACAACGCCCTCGATGTTCGCAACCTCGACGTCTAGATGAGCACACCACCTCCGCCGCACAACCGGATTCCGGTCAACATCGAAGACGAGATGAAACGCTCGTACATGGATTACGCGATGAGCGTAATCATTGGACGAGCACTGCCCGATGTACGCGATGGCCTCAAGCCCGCGCATCGGCGCGTCCTCTTCGCCATGCGCCAGATGGGGCTGGCCTCGAACCGCGCCTACCGCAAGTGCGCGAAGATTGTCGGCGAGGTCATCGGCAACTATCACCCCCACGGTGATGCACCGGCGTACGACACCCTCGTGCGTCTGGCGCAGGACTTCAACATGCGGTACACCCTGGTCGATGGCCAGGGAAACTTCGGTTCCGTTGACGGCGACCCGCCTGCCGCCTACCGCTACACGGAAGCCCGCCTCGAATCGCTTGCCGAAGAACTGATGCGCGATCTCGACCAGGAGACGGTCGACTTCACGCCCAACTTCGACGAGACCACCGATGAACCGGTGGTGCTCCCGGCTCCGTACCCGAACCTGCTCATCAATGGTTCGGCCGGCATTGCCGTCGGCATGGCGACGAACATTCCCCCGCACAACATGCGGGAGATCATCGATGCGGTCGTCTGGACCATCGAATCCGCTCAGAGCGAGGCTCCACCCAGCCGCGACGAGAAGATCCGAAAGCTGCTTGAATTCGTGCCGGGACCGGACTTCCCGACCGGCGCCTACATTGTCGGGCGCGAAGGCGCCAGGCAGGCCTACCTCACGGGTCGCGGCAGCGTCACGATGCGCGCCAAGGCCGAAGTGGAAACCAGCAAGAAGGGCGACCGCTCGTCCATCGTCATCACGGCCATTCCATACCAGGTCAACAAGGCGCGCCTCATCGAGCGCATGGCGGAACTGGTTCGAGAGAAGACCATCGAAGGCATCTCGGACATCCGCGACGAGTCTGACCGGGACGGCATGCGCATTGTCGTCGACCTCAAACGCGGAGAGGTTGCCGAGGTCATCCTCAACAATCTCTACAAACACACAGCGCTTCAGGGCACCTTCGGCATCATTCTGCTGGCCATCATTGCCGGTCGTCCAAAGGTTCTGACCCTTGTCGAGTTCATCGACAACTTCATCGAGTACCGCCGTGAAGTGGTCCGACGACGGACCGAATTCGAGCTGCGCAAGGCCGAGGCGCGTGCCCACATCCTCGAGGGTCTGAAGATCGCCCTTGATCACCTGGACGCTGTCATCGCGCTCATCCGTGCGGCCCGGAACCCCGCCGAGGCTCGCGAAGGCCTGATGACGCAGTTCGGCCTCAGCCAGTTGCAGTCGCAGGCCATTCTCGACATGCAGCTTCAGCGCCTCACGGGCCTCGAGCGCCAGAAGATTCTCGATGAACTCGCCGAGATCCTGAAGACCATCGAACGCCTGCGCGCCATCCTGTCGAGCGACAAGCTCCTCATGGAAATCATCATCGGCGAGCTTCGCGCCATCCAGGAGAAGTACGGCGATGATCGCCGCACGGAGATTCTCCCGGCCGAGGGCGAGTTCCGGATGGAAGACCTGATCGCCGATGAAGAGATGGCCATCACGGTCAGCAACACCGGCTACATCAAGCGCACCGCCCTCACGGACTACCGAAGCCAGAAGCGCGGGGGCAAGGGTCGCCTCGGGATGCGCACCCGTGATGAGGATGCCGTCAAGCATCTGTTCGTGGCGTCCACGCTCGACTACATCATGATCTTCTCCGACCGTGGCCGGGCGTACTGGCTCAAGGTCTACGCCATTCCTGAGGTTGGTCCGGACGGTCGCGGCAAGGCCATCGCCAACCTGGTGCAGATGGAGGCGGGTGAGTCCATCGCGGCCACCATCGCGGTGCGCGAGTTCCCCTCGGACAGGTTCGTGGTCATGGGCACGCGCAAGGGCGTGGTGAAAAAGACGGAGCTCTCGGCCTACAGCAATCCACGCGCCGCCGGCATCATCGCCATGGGCATCGAAGATGATGATGCTGTGATGGAGGTGCAGGTCTCCGATGGACAGAGCCACGTGTTCATCGCCACGCGGAGCGGTATGTCAATCCGGTTCCCGGAATCTGATGTGAGGGACATGGGCCGGACGGCGTACGGCGTCAGAGGTATCTCCCTGCGCGACGACGATACCGTGGTGGCCATGGAAGTGCTGCGGCCCGAGGGCACCATCCTCACCGTCACTGAACATGGCTATGGCAAGCGGACCGAACTTGATGAGTACCGCGTCCAGACCAGGGGCGGCATCGGCATCATCAACATCCAGACCTCGGAGCGCAACGGGGCCGTGGTTGGCGTGACGCAGGCCACGGATGTCGAAGAGATCATGCTGATCACCCAGCAGGGCAAGACCATCCGCACGGCTGCCCGTGACATCCGGACCATTGGTCGCACGACGCAGGGTGTGAAGCTGATCGACATCGAGAGCGACGACCGAGTCGTGTCGATGGCGCGCATCGACGAGCAGGACGAAGAGACACCACTCGACGACGACGGCGCAGTGGAGACCGCAACCCCGGTCGAACCGCCCGCCGATGAATAGACCCGGCACACCTTCAGGAGGTCAGATGGTCCGCATGTTCCGTACGCCGCTGCTCGCCACAGTATTCGTCGCCAGTGCTCTTGTGGGTGCGTGCAGTGCTCCTCCCCCGGAACAGGCGCTCCTGAAGAACTTCTTCCGCGCAGCTGCGGCCCGCGACAATGGTTCCCTCGAGGCGATCGCAAACGTCACCATCGACCCGAAGAGTCAGGGGAGCGTCCAGGGCTTCACCATCACCTCGTCAGCCGCAGACACGCGTCGCCCGCTTCGGGTCGCCGAGCTGCTGAAAGAGGAGGCTGCTGCACAGGAGGCCGCCGACAAGGTCACCAAGGAGAAGCGCGTCTATCAGGATGCGAATCTCGATGCGATCAAGCGGGTCACGACAGCCGAATCGGCCAAGCTCGACGTGAAGGGCAAAGACGCGGAGATCCTGGCGACCTGGACCAAGTGGCGCGAGGACCAGACGTTGGCCAACAGGGCGGTGACTGAGGCAAAGAAGAAGGTTGCCGAGGAGAAGAGCCTCGCAGCGCTCAGCCTTGCGGCACCAGGCAAGCCGGAGGTCGACCTCGCCACCGCGACCATTGAAATGGTCTCGAAGAAGGTG
>JAKFYA010000390.1 GCA_021731095.1 Acidobacteriota bacterium
CGCCTATGCCCGCCAGTACGACAGCCTCCTCAGTCGCTGAGTACCGGACTGCCGTGCTGGTGCGGCCGCTCAGCCGAGCGGCAGGGCGGCGACAGGCATGGTGGCCTGCGGCGGCAGACCCAGCAACTGCACGATGGTCGGTGCCACCGCCGTCAGCGGCACATGCTCGGCGTGGATGGCGTGCGAACGCGCCGGCGTCCGAACCCAGAAGATGCCGTCCGGATGGTGCATGCCGCTCTTCATGGTGTCGAGTTTGTAGAGCAGGTCGAAGAACGGCACCGTGGTGCCATCCCCGAACGTCAGCGTCGCGCCGGCAGGGATGTCGCGGTAGACGTCACAGCCGGTGTAGATGCGCGTGCCGGTGCGCTTGGCTTCCAGGGCGTGCCAGCCGTTGACCGTGGCGTGACCGAGCTGGGCTTCTGCGGCGATGGCGTCGGCCTCGGTGGCGAACTCCAGCTGGAACTGATGCGTCATCACCGGCGCCACGCCGATCAGGCCAGCAAGCTTCGCGGCGCGTGCCAGGGCCGAGAAGTCCCGTGGCCGGTAGAAGACCGCCCCGCCGTCCGCCTCGTACTTCAGGCACGGTTGCTGGCTGAGCGCCGTACAGAGGATCACCGTGACGTCCTCGCCGGCAAGCTCCAGGAAACGGCCCACGATCTCGTCCATCTTCTGGTAGCCGAACTGGATCGCATCGCTGTGGTCGGCCCGGTCGGCGTCGGGTGGTTGCGCCGAAAACAGTTCCGGTTCCATCTCGCGCCAGTACGAGTGCTGGAAATGCGCCGTGCTGTTGATGAAGAAGGTGGAGAAGTCCGGGCGGAGGGTCCGGAAGTAGGCGCGAAACACGTCGAACTGCAGGCGGTCGAGCAGCACGGCCCGGCGCCACCGCTCGGCGGCATCACTGCGCTCGGTCAGTAGCTGCTTGAGGACATCCTTGCCCGCATCGAACGACAGGCCATGGGTCGCCAGGAAGGCCACGAACCGCGCGTAGTCCGCAGGCGAGAGGGGCAGCCGGTCGTTGGTGTACTCGGCCACGTTCTGCTGGACGAAGCGGAAGTAGGGTTCGAACGCGTCAGGCGTGGGAGGCACCTTCGTGCACCACGGGTCTGGCACCAGCGCACCACGAAGCCCCGGCGCGTAGTTGACGTTCATGCTGCCGCAGACCCACGATGTGCCCCCCGCGTCGGACACCAGGTCCCACAGACGCTTGGCCGTGAGGGTGTGACCTTCGTCGAGGTTGTAGACGCCATGCTGGGCGAAGGTGAGGCCCGTGTGCACGGTGACCCACTGGATCCAGGGTTCCAGGTTCGGTGGCTCTTCACCGGCGTCGGTGACAAAGACCTGCGCCTCATCGCGCAGCCGCTTGAAGTTCGGCAGCAGTCCCTGCGTGATGAACCGGTCGATGAGATGGGGTGTGAGCTCGTTGAACTCGAGCAGGATGACTCGTGACAGTGCTGGCATGGCGTCCCCGGATGTCTTGGAGCAGTGTAACGGAGTTCCGGCCCACAGGCGGTGCCGTGCGAGACGCCGTCCGGGGCCCCCTGCGCGGTATGCTGTCAGGCTATGTGTGGCATCTGTGGACTGGTCGCGACCGAGGGGACCCTCGACCCCGCGCTTGCCGCCAGTCTGCCGCGGATGACGGCGGCCATTGCGCACCGGGGGCCTGATGCCCAGGGGACGCACGCCGACAGCGTGGCGGCGTTCGGGCATCGCCGACTGTCGATCATCGACCGTGCCGGCGGCGCGCAGCCCCTCTTCAATGAGGATGGCCGCTGCTGGATTGTCTTCAACGGCGAAATCTACAACCATCGCGCGCTCCGCCGCGAGCTCGAGGCCAGGGGGCACCGCTTCCGCACGGCGTCGGACACGGAAACAATCCTGCACGGGTACGAGGAATTCGGTCCTGGCATCGTGGACCGCCTGGACGGGATGTTCGCCTTTGCGGTGCACGACACACGCACGCGCGACACGTTCATCGCCCGGGACCGGTTGGGGAAGAAGCCGCTCTTCTACATGGTGGTGGGCGGGGCGTTGCACTTCGGCAGCGAACTGGCGGCGCTGTCGGCCTCTCCGGCGTGGAAGGGCGACATCGATACCTCCGTGCTGGAGGAATACCTCTCCCTGGGCTACATCCTGGCTCCCCGCACCATCTTCCGAGGCGTGCAGAAGCTGCCGCCTGCCCACTGGCTGCGCCTGAAGGATGGCCGCCTCGAGGTGCGGCGTTACTGGGACATCACCGAATTCGACAGCGAGCCCGAGGGCGATGATGCCGGGCGACTCGAGGCCCTGCTGGGGGACGCCGTTCGCGCCAGACTCGAGAGCGAAGTGCCGCTGGGTGCGTTCCTGTCGGGTGGCATCGATTCCGGGCTTGTGGTGTCGTTCATGGCCGAGGATGGCGCCGCCCCGGTGACGACCACCTCCGTGGGGTTCGCGTCAGGCGCCCACAACGAACTGGACGCCGCCGCGCTGACCGCGGCCCGCTTTCACACGCACCACCACGCCGAAGTGATTGCCCCGCGTCTGGACACTGTCCTGGACCGGGTCGTGGGCGCCTTCGGCGAGCCCTTTGCTGATTCGTCGGCCGTGCCGACCTATTACGTCTCGCAGATGGCCCGCTCGCATGTGACGGTCGCGCTCAGCGGTGACGGCGGGGACGAGCCGTTCGGTGGCTATGACTTCCGCTATGTGCCCCATGCGCTCGAGCAGCGGGCCCGCGCCTGGTCTGGCGGTCGACCAGGCCGCGCGCTGCTGCGATGGCTCGGCGAACACTGGCCCCCGGGACGACGGCTGCCGAGGCCTCTCCGCCTCGGCACCATCTTCCAGAACATTGCCCGGGATCCGGCGGGCGCCTACTTCTTTGACCTGTGCGCCGTGAAGCCCAACGTGGCGCGGGCCCTGCTGGGACAGGCGGGCTATGCCGACGTGACCGCGTCACCCGCCTATCTCGCGGCGACCGAATCCTATCGGCGATGCCCCTCGACCAGCGTGCTCCAGAAGGCCATGTATGCCGACCTCACCGTGTATCTGCCGAACGACGTGCTGGTCAAGGTGGACCGCATGAGCATGCAGCACGGCCTGGAGGTGCGCTCGCCGTTGCTCGATCACCGGGTCGTGGAGTTCGGGTTCCGGATTCCCGCCGCGCGGAAGATGCCGCACCTGGCGCCAAAGCATCTGCTTCGTCAGGTGGCCTCGCGCCGGCTGCCGCCCGAGTTGCTCCGGCTGCCGAAGCACGGCTTCTCGGCGCCAGTCGGGCAGTGGATTGCCGGGACCCACGCGGAGATGTTCCAGGACCAGGTGCTGGGCAGCGGGTCGAGCCTCGTCGGACTGGTGGACCAGCGCGAGGTCCGGCGGCTGTTCGAGCGGGAGCGGGATGGCATCGCCGATCACGCCTATGCGCTCTGGGCCGTCTGGACGCTGGAGCGGTGGGCGTCGCTGGCGAAGCGACCGGTGGAGGTCAGTTCGTCTGCGGAAGCAGCGCCGTGATGGCGCCCACAGCCGCCGCGCCGACGATGTTCCAGTCGTAGCGGCTGCTGGCCAATCCCCGGGCCGCGGTTGCCAGCCTGACCCCGGCCTCGCGATCCTGCAGCAGGTTCACGATGGCGGCCGCGGCAGAGGCGCGTTCGGCGACGATGAGGTGTGTGCCGTGTTGCGCGGCGATACCTTCGCAGCCCACGGCAGAACTGACCACCGGCAGGCCGGCGGCAAACGCTTCCAGGATTTTCAGTCGCGTGCCGCCACCACTCTCGAGCGGCACGGCCAGCAGCGTGGCCGACGCCAGCCAGGGCAGGACCTCCGGCACGGCGCCGGCCAGATGCAGGCCCGGCGTCCCCGCGAGCGCGGACACCGCCGGGGCCGGGTCGCGCCCGACCAGCGTGAGCG
Source organism: Acidobacteriota bacterium (assembly GCA_021731095.1). Lineage (GTDB taxonomy): Bacteria > Acidobacteriota > Vicinamibacteria > Vicinamibacterales > UBA2999 > JAKFYA01. Next base: position 3,877 of record JAKFYA010000390.1, read on the forward strand.
TGGCCTCCGGGAGGATGCGCCGCACGGCGGGCAGTACGTCGGTGGCCAGCGTGGTGACCGCCTGCACGTTGGGCGTCCAGTTCAGGGTGCCCACGAACAGGATGTTGGGTGCGCCGTCCCGGCGTCCCGTTGGCAGGGCGGCGTACCGGGCCACATCCACGCCGTTGGGAACCACGGTCGTCCGTCCACCCAGGTCCGAAAAGTACTCGGCTTCGTCGTCCGACACGGCCAGCACCTGATCGGTCTCCTGCGCGGCGCGCGCTTCGAGCAGGGCCAGTCGCTGGGCCTCCCGCCGGAGGAACAGCCGCGTGGCGGGATTGACGCCGTCTTCGGTGGCCGTGCGCGCAGCCAGGCGCGAGTAGACGTTGTGCAGATCGATGACGACGCGGCTCTGTCCACGGTGCCGGGCGAAGAGGAAGCTGTCGAGGTGGTCGAGATACAGGCAGGCTGGCGCGTCGACCGCCACCGCGTGGGCCACGGCCGTGTGCATGGCCGCCCAGTCGTGCCGTCTGTAGAGCACATAGGGCTCGCGGGTCAGGAGCGCACCCGCCAGTCGCGCCGCCTCGCTGGTCCAGTGGCGTCGGGGCAGTGGGACCGGGAGTACCGTGATGCCAGCCTCGTGCAGGGGGGCCAGGGTGGGCGTCGTACCCGACGGAATGCCGGCGACAAGGCGCACGCGAAAGTGGCTGGCGAGTGCCCGCAGCACGTGGTACGAGCGGAGATGACCGCCCGAGTCGAGTGGCCAGGGGAGTTGGCTGGTGACGGCGAGGACTGACGGTTGCGACAGGCGGGGGAGCACCGGCGGTCGGCTCAATTGAGCAGCGCCAGGGCCTCGCGGGCCTCGGTCGCCCCATCAAACGACGGGTTCAGGGCCAGAGCTTTCTCCAGGGCGTTCTTCGCCAGGTCGATATCGCCGGTCTTCAGAAAAATCAGGCCGAGGTGATGCTGGTAGACCGCGTTGTTCGGGTCTTTCTCGATGGCCAGACGCACGGCTGGCAACGCCATGTCGGGCAGGTCCTTGCGGTAGTAGATCCAGGCAAGGGTGTCATTCACATCTGGCTGCTCGGGCAGTCCCTCTTTGGCTACCTGGGCCAGTTGCAGCGCCACGTCCAGGTTGTCGTTGTTCTCGGCAAGCAGCCAGGCGAGGTTGCCGGCGGCCACGGCTGCGCGCGGATCCAGCTCGAGTGCGCGTTCGTACCGTTTCCTGGCATCGGCCTTCCGACCCATCGCCTGGAGCAGGAACGCCGACATGGTATTGGCCGTGACGGACCGTGGGTCCAGTCGGATGATGTCGTCGTATTGCCGGAGCGCTTCGGCCAGCTTCTGCTGGCCGGAATAGAGCTGCCCGAGCATGTCATAGGCCACGGTGTTGGTCGGGTCGGCCGCAAGCGCTTTCTTCAGGGAGCTTTCGGCGCGCGCGGAGTCGCCGGCTGCCGCATAGGCCCGTGAGGCCAGGGTCAGGAGACGCGAGTCGTTGGGCCGTTTGGCCAGCGCCTGCTCGGCCGTGATGCGGGCCGCGTCAGCATTCCCCGTCCTGATCTCCATGGCGACCAGACCCTCGAGGGGATCCATCGAGTCCGGGTCGGCCTTGAGGCCCCGCTGGAAGAACTGGCGGGCCAGGTCCGGCTCGCCCTGGGCCAGGCTGAGCGCACCCACGAACGCGAGCAGGTCCGGGCGCTCACCGGCCTCGTCGAGAAACGGTTTCAGCAACTCGGCCGCCCGCGACGCCTCGCCCTTGGCGGCGTGGGTCTGGGCCAGCAGAAAGGAGGCATCAAGCGACTGGGGCCGGCGCTCGAACACCTGCTCGGCATAGCTCTGGGCGACGTCATGTCGGCCGAGCGCCAGGTAGAGTCGGGCCAGCTCCATCCGTGCCGGAATGGACTGGGGCTCGATCTTGAGAATTTCGTTGAACTGCTGCGCGGCAAGCTCGGGTTGCTGATTGGCCGCATAGGCCGTGCCGAGGGCGAAGTGGGCCGGCAGCGAGCGCTCGTCGGCGGCGACAGCCGCCTTGAGCTGAGAGATGGCATCGTCGGTCTTGCGCTCGACCAGCAGGAACTGCGCGCGCGTCAGCAGGGCCCGCGAGTGCCGGGGCTGCCGGCGAAGCGTCTCTTCGATGATGGTGTGGGCCTCGGCGTACCGCCCGGCCGTATAGGTGATCGCTGCCAGGCGGCTCCGGGCGTCGCCGAAGAGCGCCTCCACCTTGGCCAACTGTTCGAGAAGCTGGCTGGCCTCCGGATTCCGCCCCAGGGTGATGTAGTAGTCGGCCAGCGCCAGGCGTGCCTCAGGATTCTGGGTCGACGTGGCAATGGACTGCAGGTGGCGTTCGGCCTCGTCCGCGCGGTTGCTGCCGAGATAGAACGTGGCCAGGGCGCGACTGCCGATGAAGTTGTTCGGCTCCACCTCCACGGACCGTTTGAGCTCGGCCTCGGCTTCAGGCATCCGTCCCTGGGCCCAGAAGAAGCTGGCCAGGGTCAGATGGGCGTGGGCCGAGTTCGGCATGGCCTCGACCGCCTTGCGCAGGTTCTCTTCGGCTCGCTCCGGAGACCCGCTGGCCAGCTGCATCATGGCCAGTTCCGTGTAGGTCTCGCCACGTGTCGGATCCAGCGCGATGGCTTTCTGGATGGCGGCCAGTGCCGAGCCGCTCCGCTTGAGCCCAGCCATGGCGTTGGCGTGCAGCACCTGCACGATGACGTTCCGGGGCGCTCGCCGCAAGGCGCGTTCGGCGACCTGACGTGCCAGGTCGAACTGGCCGCCGATGATGAGCATGCTGGCGCTCTTGATCTGCGCATCGACATCGGACGGGAGCAACTCGCCGGCGGTGACGTAGTTCTGGGCGGCCTTGCCGTAGTCGTGATTCTTTTCGTAGGCCTGCGCCAGGAGGTAGTGGGCCTGACCGTGTCGCGAATCGACCAGGATGGCGTTGCGGAACTCGACAATGGCGTCGAGCGTCTTGCCGGCGGCCATCAGGGACTTGCCACGGGAGACGTACTCGTCGGCGGAGGTGTTGGTGCAGCCGGTCGACAGGAGCAGGCCAGCCAGCAGCGAGACAAGCAGAACGTGTCGCGCGCGCGTCATCGGAGGGTGGCCAGCACACTGCGGGCGTTGGCCGCGCCGGGGAAGTCGGGACTCAGGCGGAGCGCGGCCTGCAACTCCTGCCGGGCCAGGTCAGGGCTGCCGCTGCGGGCATGCGCCAGCCCGAAGTGGTACCGGTAGACCGGATTGCCAGGCTCGCGCTCGGCGCACATCCGGAGGGGCGTCAGTGCGTCGCCCGCCTTGTCCATCTTGAGCAGCACCCAGCCCAACGTGTCGTTCACCGGCAGGTACTCCGGCATCTGCTGCTGGGCAATGCGCGCCAGGCGCAGCGCGGCCTCAAGGTCGCCGCCTTGCTCGGCATACATCCAGGCGAGATTGTTGGCGGCGACCAGCGCCCGCCCGTCAGCCGCCAGCGCCTTCTCGTACCAGGGCATGGCCTCAAACGGCTTGTTCTGCGCCTCGAGAATGGTGGCAATCATGGTGGGCGGACCCACGGCCTTCGGATGCTGGGCCGCCAGCGCCGAAAAGTCGCGCAGGGCCTGATCGAACTTCTTCTGGGCAGCAAAGGCGCGCGCCAGCATTTCGTACAGGGCCGGGTCGCCAGGGGTCAGGTCGATGGCGGTGCGAAGCACGGCTTCTGCCTTCGCCGCGTCATTGGTCGTGAGGTACAGGCGCGCCGCGAGCAGGAGCAGTTTCGGGCTGCGTGGCTGGCGGGCCAGGGCCGCTTCGACAATCTGCCGGGCGCTCGCCGGATTGTTCGCCGCCAGTTCGATGGCAGCCAGGCCGTCCACGGCCTCAAGCGCATCAGGCTGAAGCGCCAGCGCGCGCGCGAAGGCGGCCTTGGCTCCGGCCCGGTCCCGGCTCAGGAGGCGGAGGTTGCCCTGCAACCATTGCACCTCGGCCCGATCGGGGGCCGCCTTCTGCACCTCGCGCAGCAGCCCTTCGGCACGGGCCAGGTCGCCTTTGGAGATCAGCGACCGCAGCAGGAAGAGCTGCGCGTCGAGACTCCGCGGTTTGTCCCGTGCGGCCTCTTCGGCAAACTCCCGGGCCTGGGCGGCATCTCCCTGGGCCAGTCTGATATTGGCCAGCTCGATCTTGGCCGCCACAGACTTCGGGTTGATCCGGAGGACCTCGACGTACTGCTTGGCCGCCTCCTCAAGATTCTGCTGAGCCATGAACGCTGACGCCATGAGGTAGCGCGCTGGCAGGGACGACGGTTCGACCTTCAACGCCGCCTGCGCCTGGTCGAGCGCGGCGTCGTAGTTGCGCTCCAGGTAATGGAACTGGGCCAACGTGAGGATCAGGCGCGGGTGTGCGGGGTCGACCTTCAGCGCCTCGGCGAGCAGGCGCCGGCCATCGTCCTTGCGGTTGGCGTTGTAGGCCAGCGTGGCCAGCCGGCTGCGCGCCTCGCCGTAGCCGTCGTGGGCGCGTTCGACGTCGCGCAACACCACTTCCGCTTCAACCTGGCGTCCCATGGCGATCAGGTAGTCTGCCAGGACCAGCTTCACCGGCGTGGTCGGCGTGGCCTTCGCCACGGTCCGCAGGTGTCCTTCGGCATTCCCGGCACGGTTGGTGCTGAGATAGAAGGTGGCCAGGGCCCGGTTGACGACCACGCTGCCTGGTTCGACCTCATAGGCGCGCTTCAGCTCGGCTTCGGCTTCGGACGCCCGACCTTCCGCCCAATAGAGGCTCGCCAGCGTGATGCGTGCTTCGGCCGACTTCGGGTTCAGCTCGACCGCGCGCTTGAAGTTCGCCTCGGCCTCGTCCGGGTGCTCCGACAGTTGGAGGGCGCCCAGATCGGTGTAGCTGGTGCTCCGCGTGGGGTCCAGCGCGATGGCGCGTTCAATGGCCGCCATGGCCGAATCGAACCGCTTCAGGCCAGCCAGGGCGTTGGCGTTGAGGACCTGGGCCGGGATGTTTCTCGGGTCGATGTTGAGCACGCGGCGGGCACAGCCCTGGGCTTCCTTGAACATCTTGCCGAGCAGCAGCATGTTCCCGGCTCTGAGCTGCGCGGCGACATCGTTGGGCAGGAGTTGTGACGCCTTGATGTAGACCAGTGCCGCGTTGTGCACGTCCTCCACCTTCATCAGGGTGTCACCCAGGCGAAGGTAGCCAGGGCCGTAGGTCGGGTTCCGCATCAGGGCGTTGCGGTACTCGAGAATGGCCTCCCTGGCCTTGCCGGCGGCGGCGAGGGCATCCGCCTGCGTGAGATAGTCCTCGAAGGAACGGGAGCATCCGGTGGAGGCTGCGCCGGCCGCCAGGATCACCAGCAGCACAACCGTGAATCGGTAGGAGCGCATGGTGCGTGAACGGCGGTCAGGCCGGGATGTAGTGCTCCAGCAGCGGGAACAGTCCGCGCACGAAGCGGACCCCCAGGGTTTCGGCCGTCTGCTCGCCATCGGCCTCGAAGTGCGACACCGGAATCACGACGCGCACCAGTGCGGCGTCAGTCCGGTTCAGCCGCATCGCGTCGAGCACCATGTAGATCTTTCCCCAGTATTCGCTGGCGACCACGCGGCCATGGCTCTGGTACCAATAGAGGACCAGCATGCGCTCGCCGCCCTTCTCGACCAGGTAGCGATTCACTTCCACCGGCTGCGACCCGATGGCAATCTGCATCCGGCCGCTCGCCACCGGTTGCCAGCCGGATCCGGGCAGGCAATTCATCGGCGAATGCATGGTGTCGCCCTGGCGCTGCGTCATGTAGTAGCCGACGTAGAGCCCGATCGGAATGCGGGTGCCGTCAGGCCGGTAGACGCGGTTGATGTGGTCATCCACGCCCAACACCTGCAGCACGGCCGGGTCCAGGTCCACGGCGCGACCACCCGCGAAGCCACCAAATGCCATGGGCAACTGTCCCAGGGGCGATCGCGGTGGCACGGGCTCGGACTTCGAGGCGCGGCCGATGGTGACGGCTGACGCGACCAGGCAGAGCGTCAGGACAAGGGCTCGGGGCAGCGTGGCTGTCATGCTCATGCAGTGGCGCTTCCGGAGGTGTGGCGAGAGGCCAGGTTAAACAGTGCCACCGTGATGGCGCGAACGCCGAAGATGGCGGCAAATGCGACCACGAAGACCACCCATCCCGAGAAGGTGTGGAAGAACCCTTCCGCGACCGAGGGCCCGTAATACTGTGCGGCCAGACCGGTCCCGGCAATGCGGAGTCCGTTGGCGATGATGGCGACAGGAATCGTGCTGGCGACGATGATCAGGCGGACCGAGAGCCGCTGGTCCACGAAGTAGCCATAGACGATGCCGAGCGTGATGAGGGAGACGAGGGACCTGATGCCACTGCAGGCCTCGACCACTTCCAGGCGCGTATAGGCCAGGTTGATGACGTTGCCTTCGCGGAGAACGGGAATGCCCAGCGCCGACAGCGAGACTTCGCCGAACTGCGATGCCAGCAGCTGCAGGGGAAACGCAATCTGATTGAAGATGATCGCTGGCAGCGGAACCATCAGCACGAGAAAGCCAATCGGAAAGGTCAGCAGGCGCAGGTGTGACCAGCCGAACAGGAACACGATGGCCCCGGCCACGACCGGGATGATGGAGACGCGCGTCAGGAACAGTTCTGCTCCCAGCGTGCCGGCCGTGAGCAGTGCAATGCCGGCGAGGACCAGCAGCAGGCCGCTGTTGCCGGGCGTGCGCCGGAGCGCGACCAGCTCGGCCTTGCGCTCCCACGCCAGGTAGATGGCAATCGGGGCAATCAGAAAACCGTGGGAGTAATTACCGTCGTTCTCCCAGGCGCCGACCAGCTCCACCAGCACTTTCCAGTACAGGGCGACAAAGCCAATCAGGAAGAGACCGACTTCAAGGCCGAGCCGGCGTGTGACGTCACGGACTTCGCCGGCCATGCCGCCGCTGACTGGGGGAGTGAATGACGGATCAGGCACGGAGGTCACTCGCAATCGTCCAGGCCCCTGCACCCATGGCCTCACTATACCGCACGGGTGGGGGCCACTCTGAGTGCACTTCTGAACAGGTTGGGGCGGTGCCGCAGGGACGAGCGGACGCTCCGACGGCGCCCACGATCAGGTGGTTCGGCCGCCGTGTGGACGGGTGGCCCGACGACGGGCCGCGAAGGCCGCGAGACCCGAGCCAAGCAGCAGCAGGGAGGCCGGCTCGGGCACCGGCGCACCGCCGTATGCGCTCTGTGCGTCGTGGCTGAACGGGGCGAACTTGTTGATGTCCCAGTCGTTCCCGCTCTTCAGGGTCTCACTGTACATGTCGAAGTGGATGGCGTAGTTCGGGTTCAGCATCGAGGTGTCGACCTGGAACGCCATGTAATACATGCCGCCGTTGGCCGTCGGCGTGGGCGCGTTGGACGCGCTCGTCTGGACATCGTAGGACGTTGCCCGCTGCGCCGACGTGAACTTGAAGGAGAACTCCTTGAAGTACGTGTCGTAGATGTCGTGCTTGGCCAGGTCGCCGGGGTCCGTGGTGGCAATGTTGCCGAGATACCGCTCGACAGGGGGGACGCCGTACACCATGTCCTGCGTGGCTCTGACGGTGGTGTTGTTGAACGAGAAGGAACCCAGATTGGCGCCGGGAGGGGCCACCTTGGGTGCCACCGCCGCTGCGATGTAGAAGGTCGTGTTCAGCAGGGTGGCCAACTGGCCGGCCGAGGTGCCATTGGACGGGGTCAGATAGGCGTACAGGGTAAAGGCCTGCCCCGTGGCGATTGTGGTTTCTGACGCCGTGTCATAGACACCATTCGAGACATCCAGCTGAAGCAGCGGAATGGCTGTAGCGGTGTGGCTGATGCCAAAGACGCAGAGCGCCAGGCTGGCCACGCGAAACAGGGAGAACAGTCGTCTAGACATGCGTATGTCGCTTCCAGAGCAAACAGCCTGCCATAGGCGCGCCTGACCAGCCTGCTGGTCTTTCCCAGTCACGGCACGTCAGACCCTGGCGTGCGGGTTCGGCTTGTCTGCCTGAGGTGGTATTTTTGTCGCTACTTCGCGGCTTCTTCGAGCCTGGCCTGGAGATTCCGGACTTCAGGATCTTTCGCCAGGGCAGGGTTCAGTTCCAGGGCCCGAGCCAGCCGCCGGCGCGCGGAATCCAGCGAGCCGGCGCCAGCCTCGATCACCGCGACGTGCAGAATGATCGTGGCGTCGTTGGGCGCCAGTCTGGCGGCCGTGCCAGCAGGCGCTGCGGCCCCCCGATCGTCTCCGGCGATGTGCATGATCCAGGCGAGCGTGTCCAGGATCGACGGATTGTTGGGGGCCAAGGTATTGGCCTTGCGGGCCAGCGTCAGCGCTTCCTGGAGCGACGTGTCCTTGTGGCGTGTGGCCAGGGCGTAGGCAAGGTTGTTCAGGGCCGGCGCGTGAGTCGGCATGACCGCCAGGGCGCTTCGGTAGTGGGCAATGGCCTGCTCGTATTCGCCCGCCTCGTCCATCAGGCTGGCCAGCAGGATGTGGGCAGGGACCAGTCTGGGGTCGGCCGCCGTCGCCTGCTCGAAGGCCTCACGTGCCCCGGCGCGATCGCTCCTGGCCAACAGGGTCTGGCCCCGCAGCATGGCCCGCGCGGCGTCCCTGATGGGAATGGTGGCAGCGAGGGCCTGCTCGGCCTTCGCCGAGAAGTAGGTGGGTAACGCGGTGCCGGCATCTGTGCCGGGATCGATCTGCTGGGCCGTCAGCGACTCGCGCATGAAGGGCGACACCAGAGGGTCGCCCACGATGACCGTTTGCCAGCTCAGGTAGGGCATGCCCAGATAGAACGACTCGGCCAGATTGAAACCAGAGAGGTAGGCAGGGAAGAGCACGTCCGGCCTGATGGTGGCGTCCAGGAAGGGTTCAGCGACGTGGCCCGACGCGCCGGTCACACCCTGTCGGATAAGGTCGCCGGTCAGTGACTGGGGCGAGCCACCGAAGAAGGTCTTGGCGTCTTCCCAGGTTCCCAGGGTCCAGTTGGCAGGCGGCTCCGTGAAGGTGCGTCCATCAGTGCTGACAAACGAGCCGGCCAGCGCACCGGGTTCAAAGGTCAGATTCTGGTCGCGGCTCTTGATGTTCGGGTCGTTCGAGCCCCACGAGTAGTAGCCGAGGAGGCCACGCTGTCCGGCCAGCGGTTGACTCGTGCTTTCCAGCAGGACCCGATCGCCAAGACCCAGACCGCGGAGCAGGTCCGCCCCCCGCTCAAGCCAGCGGTTGCCGACGTTGTTGATCAGTGACCCCTTTTCATCCAGACCAATCCGACCCGACTTCGAGGGCGTCAGGCCTCGGTCGATGAGCGCGGTGACGTCTCGCACGGTAAATCCGTCGAGCCGGGTCACCAGAAAGATGTCGAACTGCTGATGCGTGAACCGGCTCGCCTCCTTCAGGGGGCGCTCCGCCAGGAAGTACGGGTTGGGCGTGAAGCCTTGCGGGGGCGCGGGCTTTCCCGTCAGCCGGCGGTACATCAGGGTGAGTTCTGAGTCGACGCTGGCAATGGTCCCGGTTCGGCCCGGGCTCCCGGAGATGCGAAGCGGAACACCCTTGGTGAGGACGATGTAGAGGATGCGGTCCTGCAGGCCTCTCTGGGCGAACATGGCGGCCAGAGGGCCTTCGATGGCGTTATCGAAGACCGCCCGGGTGATCTGCTCGGTAGGGTCGACCTGGAGGCGTACGATGCGCTCCGCTGGCACGGCACGCTTGCGCGCGTAGTACTCCCCAATCTGCACCGACTCGGGACTCCTGGCATTGATGACCAGAAGGAGATTGTCGACGGTCTGTGCGCCGGCCTCGGAAGGACCGTGCGCCAGCCACGCCAGCAGTACCAGGGCAAGGGCCTGTCGGAGCGAGCCGGTCGGGCGAATTGGAAGGGGCATCGGTCAAGTCCTGGCTGGCGAGGCCGATTGTAGCATCGGGTTACTGGGAGCCTGCGCGGCCACTCACGCAGGCGCTCGTGGCTGGACCTGTGACAAAAAGGTTACAAGATTTGCGACTTTAGTGGCCGAAAGGGTGGAAGACCACTTGACACGGACCGCCGCAGCACTCAAAACTGTTCCACACTGGTCAGGATCGCGGGATTCCTCCCGGGAACAGGCCACGCCCACACCAGACATGACCCGTCCAGATCCCAACGGTCAGATGATTGCCGCAAGCCCGGCAATGCTCCGGATCGACGAGGAGTTGCGCCAGACGGCGAGGTCGGACGCCAAGATCTTGCTGACAGGCGAGAGCGGTGTCGGCAAGGAAGTTGTGGCGCGTCTGGTTCACAGATACAGCTCCAGAAGTCCCAAGCCGTTCGTGGCGATGAACTGCGCCGGTGTGCCGGACTCGTTGCTGGAATCAGAGCTGTTCGGCCACATGCGGGGCAGTTTCACTGGCGCCTATCGGGACAAGCCCGGCCTGCTGGAACAGGCCCATGGCGGCACCATCTTCATGGATGAAATCGGGGAGATGAGCCTGCGCATGCAGGCGCTTCTGCTCCGGTTCCTTGAGGACGGGGACATCTATCGGGTGGGCTCCGAGAGACGGACCAGCACCGTGGATGTGCGGGTCGTGGCGGCCACGAATCGGGTGCTCCTTGATCAGATCGCGTCAGGAGCCTTCCGTGAAGACCTGTACTACCGACTGAATGTCATCCACCTGCTGATTCCCCCCTTGCGGGATCGACGTGAGGACATCCAGCCGCTGGTCAATCACTACCTCAGGGTCTTCAGCGAGAAGTACGCGGTGTCGAATCCGGAACTGAGCCCCGAGGTGGTTGACAGCCTGGCCCAGTACAACTGGCCAGGCAATGTTCGCGAGCTGAAGAACCTGGCGGAGCGGTTGATTGTGCGGTCGCGGGGCGGAGTCGTCCGACTGGAAGACCTGCCGCCGGCATTGATGCGGCAGCCGCTTCCGTCAGCCAGGGTGCTCCCACTGCGCCAGCCTGGCGGGGAGCATGCGCCGGTGGTGGCAGCCGCGCGAACCACGCCGCCAGCCTCCGATGTGGCCGCGCAACTGTTCAACCGGATTGTGGCCGACCGGGAATCCTTCTGGAGCGTGGTCTATACGCCCTTCATTGCCCGCGATCTGACGAGGAACGACGTCCGCGGCATCATCACCGCCGGACTCCAGCACACCCGCGGCAACTACAAGATGCTGCTGGAGCTCTTCAACATGGAGCCGGCAGACTACAAGCGCTTCCTGAACTTTCTCCGGAAGCACCAGTGCCACATGCCGTTTCAGCAGTTCCGGACGAGCGAGCCAATCCGACCACTGGCCGGTGGGCCCAGTCTGGTGTAGCGCGATGGCGCTCGACTACGACACGTCCGTCGAATAGGTTCTGACCACGTCCTGCAGATGCGCCCCCTGGAGGGGTTTGGCCAGGAAGAGGGCACCGGCGTCCAGCGCTTCCCGGCGCAAGACCGGGTCTTCAAAGCCGGTCAGCACGATGGCGATGAGGTCCGGGTGGGCCAGTTTGGCCATGACCACCAGCTGGAGGCCATTGAAGGCCCCCAGTCGCACGTCTGTGACCAGCACATCGACACGGTCACCGGCCAGGCGCCGTTTCGCCGGTTCGAACTGGTGAAACGCCTCCACTACATAGCCAATTTCTTCGAGCCATGCGGATACCAGGCGCAGCAGGCCAGGGTCGTCGTCCACAATGACGGCCCGGCGCGTCTGAGTGGCCTGTGGCGGCGTCTCCGGCAGGGCGGTGCTTAGGGCCATGGGAGAAAATCAAAGCATGCCTCGTACCACGATCGGTAGAGTCCTATCGAGTGCTCTGGTTCTCCGCCAGCGAGGGGGTCTCGGGCTGTTTTCGCGTGACTGCGCTGATTACCGATAGCGAACGTGGATTGTCGGGTTCGCCTGGGACTCCTCTAAATGGTGACGTTGGTGACAAAAGTAAATCAGAGGGCAGACTTATTGGGTGCCAATGGGCCTATTTGTGGCGTTTTGGCCTGATCCCGGGCGGCATGAGTCATGAGTATGGAGTAGCCGGAGTCCCCGAATTCATGGGGGCCGGATACCGAGGCGACTGCGTGAAAAGGGTGTGGGTTCTGGTGTTGGGACTGCTGGCGTTGGCGCCTGTTGGGGCGTCGGCCACACAGATCTCCTTGCTGACAAGTCCGAAGAAGGCTCTCGTCAATGTGAGCCTGACCGGGTTCGGCACCTATAACTACTTCGCGGGTCAGTTGAACTGGGCCTGGGTCGGTTCGGTGCCGACTGGCTACGATTCGACGTTCTATGCCTACTGCGTCGATGTCACGCGTGCCGCGACCGCCGTCGAGGACGTGGCCATCAAGTCCACCGACATGCTCGTGGTATCCGGTGTGCCGGACGCGGGTGGCAAGGCGGCCTGGTTGTTCAACACCTTCGCCCCGACGGTCAATACCAGTGGCACCAATCTGGATGCCGCGGCCCTGCAGGTGGCGATCTGGGAATCCCTGTATGACACCAGCGGTGACGTGGCCAGTGGCAACTTCCGCCTGAATGGCACGTCGAGCAACGCCCTCACCATCGCCTCAAAGGCCATGACCTACCTGAACGCGCTCTATTCGGGCGGTGGTGGCGGCTATAGCACGTCCACCGCGACCTGGCTGGATGCGCCAATCGGATATGGGCAGGACCAGATGGCGCTCATGCCCGTGCCAGAACCCGCGACGCTCACCCTGTGCGGATTTGGTCTGCTGGGTCTGGCCCGCGCCGCCCGCCGTCGTCGGTCTACCGGCAACCACGCCTAGCGCTGTCTCTGGTGTTCTGGTCCCGTGCTCCTGCCGGGACCTGCGTCCGCCGTTCTGGCGGGCGTCCCTCTTCGTGTCAATTTCGGTGAGGCCGCGTGAGCAGCCGGCGTCCTCGGGCGCTCCACGTCGTACGCGTCTCTGGGCAGCCGTCCGGACATTACGCCGTCGTGGCAGGGGAACTGTGCACGGTGGGTCTCACGGTGCCAGACGCGGCAATGGGGAGGTGCAAGGTGAATGTGCAGCCCCCCGTGGCCGCCGTCTCGACCGAGACCCGCCCGCCCATGGCGCTGGCCAGTTCGCGGGCGACGGCGAGTCCCAGCCCCGTACCGTGAATCTGCGAGCCTGACGCCTGCGCCCCGCGATAGAACGGCTCGAAAATGTGTGGCAGGTCCTGAGCTGCGATACCGGGTCCCCGGTCAGCGACGGACAACCAGACCTCGGTGCCGTCCGGCGCCAGTGCGGCGCTGATGCCGATCCAGCGGCCATCCCTGGCATACTTCAGCGCGTTGACGATGAAGTTCTGCAGGCACTGCGAGATGGCCACCAGGTCTCCTCGCACGTCTGGCAGGCCGGCCGGCACGGACTGTTCGACGGTCACCCTGGACGCGTCCAGCAGATGCGACGTGCCAGCCAGCGCCGCGTCTACCACCGCCACAACGGGCAGGGGCACCAGCGCGAAGGGCTGCGGTTGCCGTCCGTGTCGGGCGAAGAGCAGAATCTGCTCGACCAGCGCCGACAGTTGTCTGGCCTGCTGGCCGATGACGGCGCCATACCGCCGCATCTGATCGGTTTCGTCGACGACGCCCTGGGTGATGTTGTCGGCGGCCGAATTGATCACGGTCAGCGGGGTCCGCAACTCGTGAGAGACCGTGGCCACAAAATCCATCTGGAGCGCCGCGAGTCGCTGCGCACGGCTGCTGGTGATGACGAGCATGCCGATGCTCAGCACGAGCAGGGCGAGGGCCGCAGAGCTGATGTAGAGGTCGCGGCGCGTTGTCGTGGCCAGGAAGGCCCCGAGGGGGCCACCGCGTTTGTGCCGCACCACGAGACGCCAGGCGTGGGCTTCCGTGCCGGCCACCAGTGGCACGTCCTCGATGGAGACCAGCGACGGGGTCTTGTGAAACACCTGAACCGGAGAACGTGTCGGGGTGGCCGCGCGAGACACACCGAACACGTCGAGTGTGCCATCCGCGTCGTCTATGTTGCTGGTGCCGAAGCCCTGATCCGACTCGTAGAGGACCACGGGCGACGGCTGTCCCGCAATGACGGCCACTTCGTAGTCGAGTCCATCGGTGCCCTGGAAGTAGCGATGGGCCAGATCCGGCAGCACGCGAGACCGGATGACGTCGGCGTTCAGGAGGACCACGACCTGTCGGGCATCGCCGCTGCCCGGAGTCAGGGGACGGACGAGCGCAGGCATGTCGGGCGCAAGGCGCCAGCCAGATGCACCGGCAGACGGTATCGCCCATCGGGTGGCGAATGCCGCGTCCGCGTCGGCCTGTTCGAATCGGCCACTCGTCTCATTCAGGCGCAGGGGCGCGGTATCAGGGCCCGTCAGCACCAGACCTTGGACGAGGGCCGGATAGCGGGCGTCGCGCCGCCACTCATCGAGGTACTGTCGCCACGCCGCCGCGTCCTGCCAGTCTGCCGGGGACGCGCGCAGGGCCTGCTCGATCTCGCGGAGGTTCCTGGCGAGATCAATCTGCCAGTTGACGAGCGACATCTGAAGGGTGTCCGCCAGTCGCACGCCCGTCGCATTGCTGATGGCCGCGTTCCAGCGGTACTGGAGGATGGCGACGATGATGATGACCATCGTCGTCGCCACGACGGCCACCGGCAGGGCGTGCCTCCGGACGCGAGTCAGACGGCTCATGGCTGGAACTTGTAGCCCAATCCCTGGATGGTCAGGAGGAAGCGTGGATGCTTCGGTTCCGTCTCCAGTTTCTGACGGAGGCTGGCCACGTGGACATCGACCGTGCGGGTGAACATCTTCCCGCTGTAGCCCCAGACCTGCGTGAGCAGTTCTTCGCGCGAGAGGGTAGCGCCTGGTCGTTCGAGGAAGTAACGGAGCAACTGGAATTCGCGGGCCGAGAGGGCCACGCGCGCGCCGTCCCGCGTGGCGACCGTGCCACGGACATCCACGCTGACCGAGCCAAACTGATGGGTCACCCCAGCGGCGCTCGGGCGGTTCGGCGCCCGCCGCAGCAGGGCCTCGACGCGGGCAACCAGTTCCTGCATGGCGAACGGCTTGGTCAGGTAGTCGTCGGCCCCGATTCTGAGCCCCGCGACCTTGTCGGCCGTCCGGCCCAGAGCCGTCAGCATGAGGATGGGTGTGATGAGCCCCGCCTGCCGGACCGCCTCGCAGACCTCGAGGCCGCTGCGTCCCGGGAGCATGACATCCAGCAGGATGAGGTCGAATGGCAACTGGCAGGCCTTGGTGAGACCCTCGTCACCGTTGTCGGCGTAGTCGACGGCGTAGCCTTCTTTCCGCAGGCGGTCGCCCACCGTCATCCGGAGCGCCTCCTCATCTTCGACCAGCAGGATGTTGTCGGGCATGGGCCGCAGGGCGGATTATAGCGGGTTGCGGAGCGGGACTTGACGAGGGCCGGAGCTGACCGTTAGACTCGTGACACGTCATGCCCTCACGCGTTCATCACCTTCAGACCCTCGGCGCCCGACAGGCCGCCCTTGCGTCAGACGTGTGCGCGTGCATCCGTGCCAATTCGATTATTCGCATTATCGCCATTAGCATTCCCGGCGTGATTACGCCGGGAGCGGCAGGATGATGCAGGCGTTGCGCTAACGCCAGAGCTGAGAAGTTCACAGGCCATCATCCACTAGCGGGGTGATGGCTTTTTTGTTTTCGGGACGACAGAGGCGAGGATTCATGAAACGTACGGGCGCACAGGTCATCTGGGAGTCGCTGGTTCGGGAGAATGTCACGACGGTGTTCGGATACCCCGGCGGAGCCATTCTGCCGACATACGACGCGCTGCCTGAGTTTCCGATTCGGCACGTCCTGGCCCGGCACGAGCAGGGTGCCACGCACATGGCTGATGGGTATGCCCGCGCCAGCGGAAAGGTCGGCGTGGCCATTGCCACCTCGGGCCCGGGCGCCACCAACATGGTCACCGGCATCGCGACGGCGATGATGGACTCGTCGCCGATCGTCTGCATCACCGGTCAGGTGGGCAGCACGCTGATTGGGACCGAGGCGTTTCAGGAAACGGACATCACGGGTGTCACGCTGCCCATCACCAAGCACAACTACCTGGTGACGCGGGCGGAAGACATTGCCCCCACCATCCGTGAGGCCTTCTACGTGGCCCGCAGTGGTCGGCCGGGCCCCGTCCTGGTGGATATCACCAAGGATGCGCAGCAGGCGGCGTTTGACTTCCACTGGGACGACAGCGAAATCCACGTGGCCAGTATCCAGGCCCCCAAGCCGCTGCGGGACGAAGACCTGAAGGCGGCGCTGACGCTGCTGAACCAGGCCAAGCGTCCAGTCATCCTGGCCGGACACGGCGTGCTGATGTCCGAGTCGACCGACGTGCTCAGGGCACTGGCCGAGAAGGCTGGCATCCCGGTCGCCATGACGCTCCTGGGCATCGGCGGTCTGCCGGCCCAGCATCCGCTGAACCTCGGCATGATGGGCATGCACGGGGAAGCGTGGGTGAACTGCGCCATCCAGGAGGCCGACCTCCTGATTGCCGCGGGCATGCGGTTTGACGACCGCGTGACGGGCAATCTGAAGACCTACGCGCCCAACGCCAGGAAGATCCACATCGACATCGATGCCACCGAGTTCAACAAGAACGTGCGCGTGGATGTGGCGCTGCTCGGCGACCTGCGCGATGTGCTGACGCAGATGTTGCCCCATGTGGAGGCGGCAACGCGCGCGGACTGGCATGCCCGCATCGCGGAAGAGAAGGGCCATGAGGCGGTCCGTGACATCACGAACCTGCCTGACGACGGGCATCTCTACGCCGCGCATGTCATCCACGACCTGTGGCGTGCCACCGATGGCAATGCGATTGTCTGCACCGATGTGGGTCAGCATCAGATGTGGGAGGCGCAGTACTACAAGCACAACGCGCCTCGCACGCTGATCACCTCGGGCGGTCTCGGCACGATGGGCTTCGCGCTGCCGGCCGCCATCGGTGCGAAATTCGCCAGGCCCGATGCCGACGTCTGGGCTGTGGCCGGTGATGGCGGGTTCCAGATGACCATGCCCGAACTGGGCACCATCGCACAGGAGCACGTGAAGGTGAATGTCTGCATCGTGAACAACGGCTACCTGGGCATGGTGCGGCAGTGGCAGCAGTTCTTCTACGAGAAGCGCTATGTGTCGACGCCCATCCTGAGCCCGGACTTCGCGAAGGTCGCTGAAGCCTATGGCCTGAAAGGCATGACCATCCGCAAGCGGGCCGACGTGATTCCCGCGGTGCTGGCGGCGCGTGAACACGGCAAGACGGTTGTCTGCGACTTCCAGGTCGAGCAGGAAGATGCCGTCTATCCGATGGTGCCCACCGGCGCTGCGCTGCACGAGATGATTCGCCGCGACGGTGTCGTCAACCCGATTGCCGAGACCGGGGCCAGCGTGTAAGCACGGTGCGCGTTTCGGCGCCCAGATTCGCCAGACATGACAACGGCCGGCGCTCCCGAGGGAGGGCCGGCCGTCTGTCTTTCTGAGGAAGGCTGTCTAGTACTTCAGCAGGGCGCGGGCGGCAGCCACCACCTTCGGTGTGGTCGGGAGGTGCGCCTCCTCGAGGACCGTCGCGAAGGGGACCGGGGTGTCGGCCGCGGCCACCAGCTCCACAGGGGCGTCGAGGTACTCGAAGCAGGTGCGGATGATCTCGGTTACGACCACCATGCCGAAGCTGCCGGTTCGTGGTGACTCGCACGTGACCAGCACCCGGCCCGTCTTCTTGACCGAGGCGGCGATGGTCTCGATGTCGAGTGGCAGCAGCGTGCGCAGGTCGACGACCTCCGTGGAGGAGCCATCCTCCTTGTCAATCTGGTGGGCCGCCTCAAGGGCGCGGATGGTCTGCGACCCGAATGACACGATGGTCAGGTCCTTGCCCGTCTTGGCGACGCGGGCCTTGCCGATCGGGACCACGTAGTCTTCGTCCGGCACCGGCAGGTTCAGACCTTCCGGGAGTCGCTCGGGCTTGATCCGGTAGTAGTTCTTGTATTCGAGGAAGAGGACGGGATTTCCATCGCGCACCGCGGCCTTCAGCAGTCCCTTGGCATCGAAGGCCGTAATCGGCGCGACGATCTTGAGGCCCGGCGTCGAGGCGAACCAGGTTTCCGGGTTCACCGAGTGGTAGATCGAGGTGTTGGTGGCCCAGCCAGAGGGGAACCGCATGACGATACCAACCGGGCCCATTTCACGCACGTTCTGCGTGGCGGCATAGTTGATGATCATCTTGAACGCTTCGGAGGCGAAGTCCGCGTACTGGAATTCGACAATGGGCGTCAGGCCTGCGAGCTGCGCGCCGAGGGCCACGCCCATGAAACCCGCCTCCGCGATCGGCGAATCGATGATGCGGCGCTGGCGGAAGGGGGCGTCCTTCTTGTCCCACGCCGTGCTCCAGTCGATGCCGTCGTACTTCTTGGAGAAGCCTTCGGTGATCTTGAACGCGCCGTTCGAGACGCCGATGTCCTCACCAATCATGAAGACCTTCTCGTCCCGGTCCAGCTCTTCTGCCAGCCCTTCGCGAATGGCCTGGTGATAGGTGATGGTCTTGCCCGTGGCGGGCGGAAGGACCAGCGCATTGGCGTGCGCGGGTGCGGGGGCCAGGACCTGCGCCTCGATGTCACCCGGCACAGGAATCGGGCTCTGCTCGGTCTTGATGGCGGCTGCGCGCACTTCGGTGGCTACCCGCGCATCGATCTCGTCCATCTCGGCGGCCTTGGCGACCTTGGCCTTGATGAGGCGGGCGCGGAAGCTGGCCAGGGGGTCCTTGGACTTCCACTTGTCGAGCTGATCGCCAGGCACGTAGGAGGTGAAGGGGTCGGCCAGCGAGTGGCCGTCCATGCGCATGGAGGCCGCCTCGATGATGGTGACGCCGTTAGTGCCGCGGGCCCGGGCGATCGCCTTGCTCACCGTGTCGAACACGGTCACGACGTTGGTGCCGTCAATCCAGTAGCCCTCGGTATTCCGGCCGTAGCCGAGCGCGCGCAGGGCCAGAGACGGTGCGGCATACTCGAGGCGATTCGGGGTGCCGAACGCCCACTGGTTGTTCTCGATGACGAGGACCAGGGGAATGTTCATGGCGGAAGCCATGTTGAGGGCCTCATGCACATCGCCCGTGCTGGTGGTGCCGTCGCCGACAAAGGCCAGCGCCACGCGCCCGGTTCCTTGATACTGCTCACCGAACGCGCAGCCGACACCGAGGGGAATCAGCGTGCCGAGGTGGCTGATGAGGCCCACCACGCGGGAGGCCTTGTGGCCCATGTGCAGGCTGCCATCCCAGCCACCGGACAGGCCTTCCATGCGTCCACAGGCCTGGGCAATGACGCGGGACGGAGGCACGCCGCGCGTCAGGAACGCGCCGAGGTCTCGAATGGCCAGGGTGGCCCAGTCTCCCTGTTCCAGGGCGGCCGTGGCGCCCACCGCTGTGGCTTCGTTGCCGGTACAGGGCAGGTGCTTGCCAAGGGCGATGCCTTTGCGGGACATCTTCACGATCTCGATGTCTGTCGCTCGGGTCAGGCTCATGTAGTAGTAGAGCTGGAGCAACTGCTCCTTGCTGATCCCGTCCAGCGTCGGGGCTGGCACCCAGGACAGGCCGGCGGCCGAGACGTGGAGCGACTTCTGGTCGAGGTCGCGCGAGACGTCGACCTGTTCAAGTTCCGTATAGATGTCCGCAAACGGGCTGGTCATCGGGGCTGAGTCCTGAGCGTGTCGTTGGCGCTCCGCCGGGAGTCCGGCGGAATGGAGATTATGACAACATAACACGGTCGGCGTCCCGGTTCAGAGCCCGGTCTGAGGGTAGACGCCCGAGCCTGGGGAGTGTTACAGTGAGGGCGCAGAGATGCCCATCGCCACGAGCCCGTCCGACACCTGTTGTTGCTGCTGTTGCCGCTGTTGCCGGCAGACAGGTCGAACGCCCGCGCTGATGAACTGATTCCGGGATGCACACCCCCGGACCACGCAAGCAACACGCGAACAGTTTCCTAGAAGCCCGGGTTCATAACCCGGGCTTTTTTCTTGAGATGGACATGTCTACCACGACAGGTTTTCCAGGCGGCACCAGTTCGGAGCCCTCCTCGCCAGCGAGCGGCTCGATAACCGCGCCGCGACTCGACCACTTGCGCCGGCTTGAGGCGGAGAGCATCCACATCATGCGCGAAGTGGTGGCCGAGTTCGAGCGACCGGTGATGCTGTACTCGATCGGCAAGGACTCGTCGGTGATGCTCCGGCTTGCCCAGAAGGCGTTCCACCCGGCACCGCTGCCGTTCCCCCTGCTGCACGTCGATACCACCTACAAGTTCCGGGAAATGATCGAGTTCCGGGACAAGATGGCAGCCTCGGTCGGGGCGAAGTTGATCGTGCACATCAACAAGGAGGCGATCGCCGAGGGGGCACAGCCCTTTGCCATCGGCACCCAGCGCTGCTGTGGTCTGCTCAAGACCAAGTCGCTCCTGGACGGACTGGCCGAGGGCGGCTTCGACGCGGCGTTTGGCGGTGCCCGACGGGATGAAGAGCGTTCCCGTGCCAAGGAGCGTGTCTTCTCCCTGCGAGATGGACGTGGCCAGTGGGACCCGAAGCGTCAGCGGCCCGAGCTGTGGAACCTGCTGAACAGCCGCCTGAATCCGGGAGAGTCGATCCGCGTGTTCCCACTCTCGAACTGGACCGAGATCGACATCTGGCAATACATCCACATCGAGAACATTCCGGTGGTACCGCTCTACTTCGCCAAGGAGCGCGAGGCCATCGTTCGCGGCACCAGCGTCATCGTGCGCGAACAGTCGTTTGTGCCGATGTTGCCTGGTGAGAAGCCACAGCTGGTGAAGTGCCGCATGCGCTCGCTCGGGTGCTCACCCTGCACAGGTGCCGTGCTGTCAGACGCCGACACCGTGCCGAAGATCATCGAGGAACTGGTGTCCGCGCGGAACTCCGAGCGGCAGCTGCGCGTGATTGACCACGATCAGGACGGCTCGATGGAGATGAAGAAGCGCGAGGGGTATTTCTGATGTCGACCCTGTTGCGCATCTGCACCGCTGGCAGCGTTGATGACGGCAAGAGCACGCTGATTGGCCGCTTGCTGCACGACTCCCAGGCGGTCTACGAGGATCAGATCAGTTCGGTGAAGGCGGCCTCGAAGAACCGCACGGCCGGGCCCATCGACTTCTCGCTGTTCACGGATGGTCTACGTGCCGAACGTGAACAGGGCATCACGATTGACGTGGCCTACCGCTACTTCGCCACCGCCCGGCGGAAGTTCATCCTGGCGGATACGCCCGGCCATGAGCAGTACACGCGGAACATGGCCACGGGCGCGTCGACGGCTGAGCTGGCCATCCTGCTGGTGGATGCCAGGCAGGGGGTGAAGGAGCAGTCGCGACGCCATGCCAGGATTGCACGCCTCCTGGGCATTACCCACTTCGTGGTCGCGGTGAACAAGATGGACCTGGTCGATTTTGACAAGGACATCTACGACGGCATCTGCGCGGAGTTTGCCGACATCCTCAAGGGCGCGCAGTTCCACGCCATCCCGATGAGTGCCCTGATGGGCGACAACGTGATCGGCCTGAGCGAGCGGACCCCCTGGTTCACCGGGCCGAGCCTGCTCGAGTATCTCGAGACGGTGGATGTGGATGTCGACGTCACTGCCAAGCCGTTCCGCTTTCCCGTGCAGCTGGTCCTCCGGCCGCATCTCGACTTCCGTGGGTACGCCGGACAGCTCCAGTCAGGGACCATTCGCGTCGGGGACGCGGTGACGGTGTGGCCCAGTGGGCGCACCACGGCCATCAAGCGCATCGTGACCTTCGACGGGGACCTGCAGGAGGCGTTTGCGCCCATGTCCGTCACGCTGACCCTCGAAGACGAGATCGACATCAGCCGCGGGGACATGCTGGTGTCGGGTCCCGTGCAGGTGGCGCAGCGGTTCGAGGCGGACATCGTCTGGATGGACGAACGGCCACTCGATCCGAAGCGGATGTACCTCCTCAAGCACACGAGCCGCGTCGTCACGGCGGATGTGGCCCGGACCCTTGAGCTGAACGGCATTGGCCAGGCGACCGTTTCAACCTCACGGCCGCTGATCTTCGACGCCTACCAGGACAACCGGTTCACCGGGGCGTTCGTCCTGATTGACCCGGCCACGAACTTCACGGCTGGTGCCGGCATGATTCGCGCGGCAGAGCAGGTGCGGGTGTCGACCGGTCGTGAAGGCGCCGCAGAACGGCTGGCACGCATTGCCAGGTCGGCGGCGACAG
Organism: Acidobacteriota bacterium; assembly: GCA_021731095.1. GTDB lineage: Bacteria > Acidobacteriota > Vicinamibacteria > Vicinamibacterales > UBA2999 > JAKFYA01. The sequence goes on from JAKFYA010000390.1 coordinate 26,003, forward strand.
AGGCCGAGGCCGTCGAGGCCCTGCGCGTAGCGCTCGAGGAGTTGCTCGGCTAGTTCGGCTTCATCACGGGAGGCGCATGCACGCGGCGCAGTCGGTCGACCTTGACGTGACGGGGATGACGTGTGCCGCCTGCCAGGCAAACGTCCAGCGGGCGCTGGCGCGTGTACCGGGTGTGACAGACGCCTCCGTCAACCTGATGCTGGGCACAGCCAAGGTGACGCTCGAGTCGGCCGGTACCACGGCTGACGCGCTGGTGGCCGCCGTCGAATCGATCGGATACGGCGCCAGCCTCACCGCACCGGAGGTCTCGGCGGTCGCCGCGCTCGAGCGACGCGACGATGCCCAGGTCGAGGAGTTTCGCAGTCTGCGGCTTCGCGCCGGAGTCTCGCTGGCGTGTGGCGCGCTCGCCATGGTGCTGTCGATGCCCTTGATGGGTGGCGACCTGCATCGTGCACACCAGGGCGGAGGCGACCCGTTCATGCAATGGGTCATGGTCCGACTGACGCCAGCCCTCCGGGCGGTCTTTCCTCGCCTCTACGACGTGCCACCCGACCTGCTTCGCGCCGCGTTGCTGGGACTCACGCTGATTGTGGTCGGCTGGGCGGGGCGCCAGTTCTACACCGCTGGCGTGAAGGCCCTCATCCATCGCGCGCCGGACATGAACTCGCTGGTCGCCGTCGGGACGGGCGCAGCGCTGCTGTATTCACTCGTGGCAACGGTCGCGCCTGAGCTCTTCACGGCAGCCGGCGTGCCGGCCGACGTGTACTACGAAGCGGTCGTCTTCATCATTGCCCTCGTACTGGGGGGGCGGGCGCTCGAAGCCGGCGCGCGCCGTCGGACGGCCGGTGCTCTCCGGGCGTTGGCCGCCCTCCAGCCGACATCCGCACGCGTCGTGCGCGGCGATCGTGAGGACGAGGTTCCGCTGGAGCAGGTGCGTCCCGGCGATGTGGTCCTGGTGCGCCCGGGCGAGCGCGTGCCAGTGGATGGCGTGCTGCTCGAGGGCTCGGCCGTCGTGGACGAGTCGCTGGTGACGGGCGAATCGATTCCAGTGTCGCGCAGTCCGGGCGACCCGGTGATCGGAGGTACCACCAACAGCGCGGGGGCGTTCCGGTTCCGCGCGACGGCCGTTGGGCCTGACAGCGTGTTGGCCCGGATTGTCCGGTTGATGCGTGACGCGCAGACCTCGCGAGCGCCCATACAGCACCTCGCGGACCGGGTGAGTGCCGTGTTCGTGCCTTCGGTGATGGGACTGGCGGTCCTGACAGCCGTGGTGTGGCTGCTGGTGTCCGGTGAGGGGGGACTGGTGCGCGCGCTGGCCGCGGGCGTGTCCGTGCTCATCATCGCCTGTCCGTGTGCCATGGGGCTGGCCGTGCCGACGGCCGTGATGGTGGCGACGGGGCGCGGGGCGGACGTCGGCGTGCTGATCAAGGGCGGAGACGCCCTGCAACGGTCTGGTGAGGTGACCACGGTCGTCCTCGACAAGACCGGCACCCTGACCGAAGGACAGCCAGAAGTGGTCGAAGTCTGGTGTGGGCCTGACCAGATTGCGGACGTGGTCCTCCGTGTCGCGGCGGCCGTGGAGCGGCAGTCCGAACATCCCCTCGGGGCCGCGATTGTCCGCGCGGCGCGTGAGCGGGGTCTGCCCACGTCCGCGGCCACGGCGTTTGTCAGCGAGCCAGGGCTGGGCGCGGCCGCTGTGGTGGATGGCCGCAGGGTCAGCATTGGAAACGAGGCGTGGCTGCACCGTGAGGGCGTGCCGACAGCGATGCTGGGCCCCGTGGTGTCCCGCATGCGTGCGGCTGGACAGACGGCGGTGCTGATTGCCATCGACACGGTGGCTGTCGGGGTCTGTGCGATTGCCGACCGGTTGCGCCCGACCTCCACGGCAGCCGTCGCGGCGCTGCGGGCCGCTGGGCTGGAGGTGGTCATGCTGAGCGGCGACGCGCGCGTGACAGCCGAGGCCATCGCCCGAGCAGCGGGCATTGGCCGCGTGGTGGCCGAGGTCCTGCCCCAGGACAAACTCGACGAAGTGAAGCGGCTCCAGGCGGCCGGAGCCGTGGTGGCCATGGTTGGCGATGGCGTGAACGATGCCCCGGCGCTCGCGCAGGCCGACGTGGGGATGGCCGTGGCCACAGGGTCTGATGTGGCCGTTGATGCCGCGGACGTGGTGCTGATGCGGCCAGATCTGATGGGTGTGGTCCGCGCGATTGCCCTGTCCCGTCACACCATGCGGACGATGCGCCAGAATCTCTTCTGGGCGTTCGCCTACAACGTCATCGGCATCCCGGTGGCAGCGGGCGTGCTCTACCCGGCGTTCGGGGTGTTGCTGAGCCCCGTGCTGGCCAGTGCCGCTATGGCGGTCAGTTCCGTCTTCGTCATCGCGAACAGCCTGCGGCTCCGCCGGGCACCCCTGTAGACGCTACCGGGCTGGCGTGATGACCACGGCTGCCTGCACGGGCTGGTCACGTGGCTCGTCGGGGTAGTAGACCCGCTCCAGGAACAGCCCTGACGCCGGTGCCGTGACGCGTGCCGGAATGGGCGAGCGCGACTGGAGGAAGCCAATCGCCTGGGCAGGGGTGAGGCGCCCCGCCCCCACTTCGACCAGTACCCCGACAATGCGCCGCACCATCTTCCAGATGAAGTGGGAGGCCTCGATATGTACGACCAGGAGGTCTCCGTCTTCGTGGATGTCGAGGGTCTCGACCGAGACCTCGGTCGACTTCTCCGTCGGGTCATCGTCGGAGAAGGTCTGGAAGTCATGGTGGCCGACCAGACCTGACGCGGCCAGGCGCATGGCGTCGAGATTGAGGTCGTCCTTGACCCACCAGACGAACGGTTTGGCAAAGGCGGTCTTCCGTCTCGCGATCTGGTAGACGTAGCTCCGGCCGATGGCGCTGTGCCTGGCATGAAAGCGTCGCGTGACCGGTTCGATCCGGAGCACCGAGATGTCGGCGGGCAGTTCGTCGTTGATGCGCCGACGCAGGGTCTCAGGCGGAATGGGCGTGCCCTCCAGA
>JAKFYA010000052.1 GCA_021731095.1 Acidobacteriota bacterium
CGAGATGACGACGCTGCCGAAGGTCACCATCCAGCTCCCGATCTACAACGAGATGTATGTCGCAGACCGCCTGATCGACCGGGTCTGTGAAATCGACTATCCGCGCGACCTCCTGGAAATCCAGGTTCTCGACGACTCGACGGACGAAACCCAGGCCGTGGCCGAGCAGGCCGTCCGTCGTCAGCGCGCCGCCGGCATCGACATCGTCTATCTGCACCGCACGGACCGCACCGGCTACAAGGCGGGCGCGCTGGAAGCCGGCCTGGCGAAGGCCAAGGGCGACTTCATCGCCATCTTCGACGCCGACTTCATGCCGACCACGGACTTCCTGATGAAGTCCATTCCCTACTTCGTGGACCCGGGCGTGGCGCTGGTGCAGGCGCGCTGGGGCCACATCAACGAAGACTACTCGCTGCTCACGAAGGTGCAGGCCATCCTGCTGGATGCCCACTTCGTGCTCGAGCACGGCAGCCGCAACCTGGGCGGCCTGTTCTTCAACTTCAACGGCACTGCCGGCGTGTGGCGCCGCATTGCCATTCCGGACTCCGGCGGCTGGCAGCACGACACCCTTACCGAGGACCTGGACCTGAGCTACCGCGCCCAGCTCCGCGGGTGGCGCTTCATCTTCCTGCCCGACCTTGTCGCCCCCGCCGAAGTGCCGGTCGAGATGAACGCCTTCAAGTCGCAGCAGCACCGCTGGGCCAAAGGCTCCATCCAGACCTGCCGCAAGATTCTGCCCAGCATCCTTCGCTCGAACCTGTCGGTGGGCGTGAAGACCGAGGCCTTCTTCCACCTGACGGCCAACTTCAACTACCTGTTGATGTGCGTGCTGTCGGTGCTGATGGTGCCGTCCATGGTGATCCGCTACAACATGGGCTGGTCCGAGATGGTGCTGATTGACGTGCCGCTGTTCTTCGCGGCCACCGCCTCCATCGCCAACTTCTACATGGTGTGCCAGCGCGAGCTGCACAAGGACGACTGGACCTCGCGGCTGAAGTATCTGCCCTTCCTGATGTCGATCGGCATCGGCCTCATGGTGAACAACACCAAGGCCGTGTTCGAGGCGATGCTCAATAAGAAGAGCGAGTTCGCCCGCACCCCGAAGTACTGCATCGAGGGGCGCAGCGACGAGTGGCTCACCAAGAAGTACCACCAGACGCTGACCGCCCAGCCCATCATTGAAGTGGCCCTCGGTCTCTACTTCACCGGCGCCGTCTTCTACGCCCTGGCCAACGGCATCTACGGCACCCTGCCGTTCCTGGCCCTCTTCCAGTTCGGCTTCCTCTACACCGGCCTCCTGTCGCTGGCGCAGCAGTTCGCCGAGAGCGAAGTGGCCCTGAAGCCCGCCACCGAAGGCAAAGAAGTCTAGTTCCGTGAACTACTCCCGCCTGGCGCTCGCCGTTCTGGTGTGCTGGGTGGTCTCGATGCCCATCGGCTTCCTGGTGAACGACATCATCCTGGGCAGCCTCATTCACGCCAACTCAGCGGCCTTCCGTCCAGACGCCGACATCATGGCCAACATGCCCATCGGCTTCGGCTTCATGCTGGTCGGTTATCTCGTCTTCGCGGCCACGCTGGTCCATCTGTTTCCGGCCGGTCCGACGGTGCGGGAAGGCCTGATGGCTGGCCTCGTCGTGGGAATCCTGCTGGACACGTTCGTGATGAGCTGGTGGTGGGCCACGGTGCCGGTGGACAAGACGCTCATTGGCGCGATGATGATCGACTACCTCGTGGAGTACCCCCTCTACGGCGCCATCGTGGCCCTGATCTACAGGCCTGCGGCTACCACACGCACCACAGCCTGACCCGGCGCGGCCGTCCGGCAGGTTCGCGGGTTATACTCCTGGTATGAAGACGGCCATCTCCCTCCCGGACCGGGTCTTCGAAGGCGCCGAGCAGTACGCCCAGCGTGCCGGCAAGTCCCGCAGCCAGCTCTACGCCGAAGCGATATCCGAGTATCTCGCCCGTCACGCGCCCGATGAGGTGACGGAGAGCATGAATGCGGTCGTCGACCAGCTCGGTGAGGGTGGCGAGGATGCGTTCGTGGCCGAGGCTGGGCGCCGACTGCTGGCGGACGTCGAGTGGTAGAACACGCACAGGGCGACATCTGGTGGGCCGATCTGCCGGACCCTGTCGGGTCTGGTCCGGGCCTGCGCCGTCCGGTGGTGATTGTCCAGGGCAACCCCCTGAATCAGAGTCGCGTCGGCACGGTGGTCTGTGTGCCGCTGACGAGCAACACCGTGTGGGCGACAGCACCGGGCAACGTGCTGTTGCCAGCCAAGGCCACGAAGCTGCCGAAGGACTCGGTGGCGAATGTCTCCCAGATTCTGGCACTCGACAGGAGGCTCCTGACCGAACGGGTCGGCCGTCTGTCTGCCAACCTGCGGGAGCAGGTGCTGCAGGGTATCGATATCCTGCTGGATCGCTAGCCTCAACCGCCTTTCAGGCTCCGGCAACGGAGTACAATCTCCCCTGCGCGCGGCGGGTCGTCTCCGCGTCCGCAACCTGACCACATGAGCACCGACACCAAGGGCAAAGCCGGGCTGGAAGACGTCGTCGCGACGTCGTCCGACATCTGCTTCATCGACGGCGACCGCGGGGTGCTGTCGTACTGCGGCTACGACATTCACGATCTGGCCCCGTCGGTCAGCTTCGAGGAGGTCTGCTACCTGCTGTGGCACCGGCGGCTGCCGAACCGCGCGGAGCTGGGCGACCTGCAATCGCAACTGGCGGCGGCGCGTCCCGTGGGCGAGCCGATGCTGCGGCTGATGAAGAGCCTGCCGGCCGTGGACGGTATGGACGCGCTGCGCACGCTTACCTCCGCGCTGGCGCACTACGACGCCGAAGCGGCCGACACCGCGCCGGCCGCGCAGTACCGCAAGGCCGTGCGCCTCACCGCGCAGCTGGCGAGCCTGGTGGCCACGTGGGGTCGCCTGCAGGCGGGCGGCGGACCCATTGCGCCCGACCCGGCGCTGGGCCACGCGGCGAACTTCCTGTACATGCTGACGGGCAACCGTCCCAGCCCGACGGCTGTGCGCGCGTTCGACACCGCGCTGGTGCTGCACGCAGACCACGAGCTGAACGCCTCCACCTTCGCCGCGCGCGTCTCTGCCGCAACGCTCACGGACCTGTACTCGGCCGTCGTGGGCGCCATTGGCGCCCTGAAGGGGCCGCTGCACGGCGGAGCCAACGCGGACGTGATGCGTCTGCTGCTGGAGCTGGGCGAGAACGCGCCGATGGAGCGCGTGGAAGAAGCCATCCGCCAGAAGCTGGCGCGGAAGGAAAAGATTCCAGGCTTCGGCCACCGCGTGTACCACACGGAAGACCCGCGGGCCACGCACCTGCGGAAGATGTCGAAAGAGCTGGGCGCGAAGAGCGGCCAGAACTCGTGGTATCAGATGTCCGAGCGCATCGAGGCGCTGGTGAAGGCCGACAAGAAGCTGAACCCGAATGTGGACTTCTATTCCGCGTCCACCTACTACGCGCTGGGCATTCCGATCGACCTCTATACGCCCATCTTCGCGGTGAGCCGCATTTCCGGCTGGACCGCGCACGTGCTGGAGCAGTACGCCAACAACCGGTTGATCCGGCCCCGTGCGGACTATACCGGCCCCACATACCCGCAGCGGCTCGTGCCGCTGGAACAGCGCTAGGCGCCAACCCCTCGCCGGGCTTCACCCCCCTGCAGCCCGATATACTGTCGTGATCGCACTCTGATGGACCAGCGCCTCATCCGCAACTTCTCGATCATCGCCCACATCGACCATGGCAAGTCGACGCTGGCCGACCGCTTCCTTGAAATGACCGGCGCCCTCCAGGCGCGGGAAATGGAAGCGCAGGTGCTGGACGCGATGGATCTGGAGCGCGAGCGCGGCATCACCATCAAGGCGCATCCCGTCCGCCTGAACTACAACGCGAAGGACGGCAAGACCTACGTCCTCAACCTCATCGACACGCCCGGCCACGTCGACTTCGGCTACGAAGTCACCCGGTCGCTGGCCGCCTGCGAAGGCGCGCTGCTGCTGGTGGACGCCTCGCAGGGTGTGGAGGCGCAGACGCTGGCCAACGCGTATCTCGCGGTGGAGAACAGCCTCGAGATCATCCCCGTCATCAACAAGATCGACCTGCCGAGCGCCCAGCCCGACGAGTGCCGCCGGCAGATTGAAGACATCATCGGGCTGGACCCGGACACCGCCATCCTGGCCAGTGCCAAGGCTGGCACCGGTGTGCTGGACATTCTGGAAGCCATCGTCGAGCGCCTGCCGGTGCCCGAGGGCAACCCGGACGCGCCGCTCAAGGCGCTGATCTTCGACTCGTGGTACGACGCCTATCGCGGCGTGGTCATCGTGGTGCGCGTGATTGACGGCACCATCCGCACGAAGATGAAGATTCGGCTGATGGCCGAGAAGCAGGACTTCGAGGTGGACAACCTGGGCGTGTTCTCGCCCAAGGCCATCCCGGTGGACGAACTGGGTGTGGGCGAGGTGGGCTACATCGTCGCCAACATCAAGAAGGTGTCGGACGCCAAGATTGGCGACACCGTCACCGAGACGAACCGTCAGGCCGAAGTGCCGTTCCCCGGCTTCAAGGAACTGAAGCCGATGGTGTTCGCCGGGCTCTACCCGGTGGAAAGCCATCAGTACTCGGAGCTGCGCGAAGCGCTCGACAAGCTGCGGCTGAACGACGCCTCGTTCTTCTACGAGCCGGAAACCTCGGCCGCGCTCGGCTTCGGCTTCCGCTGCGGCTTCCTGGGCCTGCTGCACATGGAGATCGTGCAGGAGCGCCTGGAGCGCGAATACAACATGGACCTGGTGACGACGGCACCGGGCGTGCTGTATCGCGTCACCACCACCGACGGCGTCGTGCACGACATCGACAGCCCGGCGAAGCTGCCGGACGCCGGCCGCATTGCCAAGCTGGAAGAGCCCATCATCACGGCCACCATCCTGACCCCGTCTGACCACGTGGGCCCCATTCTTCAACTGTGCCAGGACAAGCGCGGCGTGCAGAAGAAGCTGGAGTACATGAAGTCGGACCGCGTGCTCATCACCTATGAGCTGCCGTTCAACGAAGTGGTGCTGGATTTCTACGACCGGCTCAAGACCATTTCCCGCGGCTACGCGTCTTTGGACTATCACGTCACCGGCTACTGGGACTCGCCGCTGGTGAAGATGGACATCCTGGTGAACGGCGACCCGGTGGACGCGCTGTCCATCATCGTGCACAAGGACGTGGCCTACGAGCGCGGCCGTCTGGTTGTGGCGAAGATGCGCGAGCTGATTCCGCGCCAGATGTTCGAGATTGCCATTCAGGCCGCCATCGGCCAGCGCGTCATTGCGCGCGAGTCGGTGAAGGCGCTGCGGAAGAACGTGCTGGCCAAGTGTTACGGCGGCGACATCTCGCGCAAGCGCAAGCTGCTCGAGAAGCAGAAGGAAGGCAAGAAGCGGATGAAGCGCGTCGGCCGCGTGGAGATTCCGCAGGAAGCGTTCCTGGCCGTGCTGAAGGTGGGGACCGAGTGACCGAAGACTTCCAGAAGTCGACCGCCCGCGAGTACTTCGAATCCATCGTCATTGCGGTGGTGCTGGCGCTCTTCGTGCGCACCTTCGCCGTGCAGGCCTTCAAGATTCCCACCGGCTCGATGGAGCACAACCTGCTCATCGGCGATCACCTGCTGGTGAACAAGTTCATGTTCGGCCAGGCCTCCAGCTTCGAGCGGGCGTTCCTGCCCATGCGCGACGTGCGCCGCGGCGACATCATCGTCTTCAAGTATCCCGAAGAGCCCGAGCGCGACTTCATCAAGCGCATCATCGGCATGCCCGGCGACACCATTGAGCTGAAGCAGAAACAGATCTTCATCAACGGCAAGCCGCTGGACGAGCCCTACGTGCACTATCTGAACCCGGGCGACCTGGGCGCGCCGCTGGACGACCCGATGGATAGTGACGTGCGACGGAAGTACGGCCCCGTCACCGTGCCCGCCGGGCAGTACTTCGCCATGGGCGACAACCGCGACAACTCGCAGGACAGCCGCTACTGGGGCTTCCTGCCGCGCGACTACATCAAGGGGCGCGCGCTGTTCATCTACTGGTCGTTCGACGGCGGCCCCGAGAGCGGCGGCAACCCCGTGGCCGGCACGCGGTGGAGCCGGCTGCTGCACCAGATTCACTAGCTTCAGGCAGTCACGCCCATGCGCACCATCCTGGCTCTTGTCGTTGTGGTCCTTGTGCTCAACAGCGTCAGCCACGTCGGCGGCGCCTACTGGAGCTTCTACCAGTTCAGGGACGCCGCGGAAGAGAAGGCCCGCTTCGGCGGCCTCGTGCCCGAGTCCACCCTGCACGAGCAGATGATGGACAAGGCCGGCAAGATGGACCTGCCCATCGCCTGGGACCAGATCAACGTCCGCCGCGAAGGCGAAGTCACCACCATCGAAACCAGCTATGAGCAGACGGTGGAAGTGCTGCCCCGGGTGCCCTACACCCTGCACTTCCAGTTCACCGTCGAAGGCGTCAACCTGGGCGCCGTCCCGCTCGCGCGATAGCTCCCACACCGAGCGCCGTCTCAGGTTGCGGCCAATTGGGCCGCTCGCTGGGCGCTTCTTCCTACACGCGCCGTAAGAGCGCAAGTCTGGCAGCCTAAGTGCCACCAAGTCCTGTCGGCTTGGCTACCTCACAATTCAGAAAACACGGCGTGCTAGGATGCTCCGCGATTGGGGCTTGGAAATCCTGCGCAACCAGTCGGCGCCAGGGAATAGACCGCTGACCCGTGATGTCTGGCGGCCTACTGTGTGAGTAGTTGGGCCGACAGGCGAATGGTTCGGACTCTTGCCTGAGGATCGTCACGAGGTGCCGTGGTGAGCGAGGCCAGGGGCCTAGGATTGCTAGAAATGACGTCGAAGAACATCGAGCTTGTCCTCAGTTTCACTTTTGCAGCCATTGTCGGGGTGATTCTACTGTGCGTGCTGATCCGAATTGGCGACTTGACCGCATGGACATCTACTGCCTTGGGTCTTGCTGCGGGATGGGGCGCCGGGATCCTGGCCGCCCCGTATCAGAGTGAGCAGCGGCGATTCGCGAGAATCGGGAACGTGGCGGCGGGGTTCGTCAGCGGCTACGGCATAAGCAAAGTGGACCGGATGTTCGATCTCTGGTTGGATCCATCGCGGGGTCCGCTGATACTTGAACCCACCTTCGCGCAACGGACGTTGCTGTTTCTGACGAGCTTTCTGCTGGCCACGATAGTGACGTACGTCGGTCGAAAGTACGTGAGCCACGGCCGTGGTTCCGAGCAACCTCCAAGCGCAGTGGTCGGGAAGTGAAAGGTTCCGGGATCAGTGTTCAATACCGACGACCGGCCGAACATCAACTGGAGGCGACGGCGCGTGCAATCTGGTGCGCCGCGGCTCAGTTGTGACGTTAGGTAGTGCACTCTGGCCACACGAACCGCTTATGCGAGAACGCGCATGAGGTTAAGGCCACGCAAACGGGCGTTCAAGCAAGGAGAGAGGCAATGGGTGTAGCGGAATGGTTCTCAGACTTCTGCCGACACCTTCGTCTGGACGCCGACAAGCGATCCGCGTTGGCCTATCGAACGGGCAGAATCACCAAGGCGGTCAATCTCGCGTTTCGGAATCTCGATTCTGACACCGCCTATCGCTTCTACGTAGGATCGCTGGGGCGCAACACAGCCATCCCTTCCGTCAGCGACGTCGATCTCTTGATCGAACTTCCGCCAGCCGCCTACCAGCGGTACAACGCTCACGCCGGCAATGGACAGTCCGCATTGCTGTCCGCAGTTCGGGCTGCGATACGAACTACCTACAAGGCGTCCGATGTCTTTGGCGACGGGCAGGTAGTAATCGTGGCATTCAATGATGGTGTGACATACGAGGTGCTCCCGGCGTTTCATTACACCGCCAACGGATATAGGTTCGGCGACGCCAACAACGGAGGCACGTGGAAGGAATGCAAGCCGAAGGAGGAGATGCAGGCGTTCTCCACGCGCAACGCGGCGTGCAATGGCAATCTCGTGGAGTTGTCCAGGATGGTGCGCGCCTGGCGCGACTACAATTCCGTTCCGATGAACGGCATGCTAATCGATACGCTCGCCTATCAGTTCATCGGAGCCTGGCCCCACCGAGACAAGTCGTATCTCTACTATGACTTCATGACACGAGACTTCTTCGGGTTTCTTGCGGGTCAGACGCAGTCACAGAACTACTGGCTGGCTCCAGGAAGTGGTTCGTATGTCTGGCGAAAGGGCTCGTTCGAGTACAAGGCTCGCCAGGCCGAAATCAGATCGTTAGAGGCAATTGCCCATCAGGCAAAGGATGAGAATTGGTCCGCACGCCAGAAGTACCGGGAAATCTATGGAACACAATTCCCCAACTGACACGCCGGCGCCCTCTCTGCTTAGTTCACTCGAGGGCCAACTGCGCGAAATCTATGGCCGAGCGGCCTATACACACAAGACCCACGAGAAGATGGCGGACGGCTACGTCCGGCTGTACCGAAGAATCAAGGCGTTCGAGATTGGCCTTTCCGCTCTCGCGTCCGGGAGCCTCCTGGTCGCAGTCTTCGGCGAGTCGCACGCTGGCACTGTGGTTGGCGCGATCTGCTCGACCGTGCTGCTAGGACTGGCGCTGTACTTCAAGGAAGCGTCGCTTGGGGAGCAAGCACAGAAGCATTCTGTTGTCGGGTCCAAGCTTTGGGGGGCGCGTGAGGCACTTCTTAGTCTCTTAGTAGACATGAACGATGGACGCAGCCTAACCGAAGTGCGCACCGAGCGAGACCGGATCAATGTCCTGCTTGAAGAGATATACCGCGGTGCACCAAGAACGAACGCCACGGCGTACGCGGCGGCACAAAAGGCCCTCAAACAGGACGAAGAGCTGTTTTTCAGTGACCAGGAACTCGATCGGATGCTGCCCAAGCGCCTACGGACGGCGGGAAGGGTAACTCTGCCGTCGGATCCTGCCTAACATGCAATGCACGAGACGGCCACGGTTCTTGTGGGCATCCGTTGGTGAGTGCTTCCGTTAGGTGTCAATGGAATCGCGTCTCGCAAGTGAACTGACGAATATCGCCAAAAGCGGAGATGGCAGTGACAGCATCTGAGTGGTCGGGACTAATCGAAGCGGCCGCAAGCCTACTCTGGCTGCTACTCGCGGTTGCCCTCTTGGTTATCAATCGGGATCACTTCAGAACTGTTCTGCAGGTTGCGGTGAATCGGGTCCAGCAAGGTTCCGGCTTCAGTGTGGGGGTCATTACCATCGGTGAAGCGGTTGGCCAGCTACAAGTACCAACGGCGGACGGAGTAGTCACAGACGATAACCTGGCCCTTGTTCACCGAAGCTGGCGCGTTCCCGAACGTGATGAGGAGTTTGGCTCGCCCATGTATCAGATACATGTAATCGTCTTCGGGCCGCCAGAGGCTATGGAGAGGGTCGAGTATGTCATCTATCGTTTAGAGAATTCCTATCCACAGCCGGTTAAACAGGGCGGGCCTCTTAAAACAAACTTCGAGCTCAAAGAACTCGCCAATGGTTACTCCCTTCTCCGCGCTGACGTCCATGTAAGAGGGCAATCTGATCCAGTGCGTCTATCGCGCTTCCTAGATTTGACTGATCAATCACCAAGGCTGAAGGGCACCTATCAAAACATGGTGTCGCGCAAGTGACGCCTAAGAAACCGTTGTCGCCGAAGCCGCTTCGCGGTGCGAATGAGCTTGGCCGTTGGCTGTGGACCCTGTCGTTGAATTGATATGACCAAAGCGTACGCTCGTGTTCCGGCGTCAGAGTCTGGTCGACACTCAGGCGATGCATTCGAAGTGCATCGACAAATGGTCGTCGCCCTCTTTACTGCAACCCTTGTGTTGGGCGGTGCGTTGGCTGGCGGTCTGATGTGCTCTCGCGTCTCCGCTCTAATGGCGGTGGCATCTGCAGGAGCACTTGGAGGCTTTGTCAGCGCGTTGCGCCGCCTCTATGCGTTCCAGCGCTTCTTTCCGGCTGACTTCTTCAAAACCAGGAGCCGACTTGACGTGTATCTGGTGATCTACTCGTTGATCCCCTCCCTTGTTGGAGCCATCGCAGCCGTGGCGCTCTACCTGGTGTTCGCTGCCGAATTGATCAAGGGTGATATGTTTCCCGGATTCACCTTGACCAAAGTCGGAGAGTCGGGTGACGAATTCAAGAATTTTGTCTGGAACTGGCAGCCAGAAGGATCGCCAGACTACGCAAAGGCGTTGGTGTGGAGTTTTATCGCCGGTTTCTCGGAGCGATTTGTGCCCGATCTTCTCGATCGATTCGCCAGCATCGAGAGAGATGGCTCTTCCAGAGTCGAAGCTCACAGCAATTCTCCCGCAGATGACTTGGGCTCGTTGGACTGACTGCCAATGCCGAGCACCTGGTGTGACGCTCGTGGACTGTTGCAGCCCAAGCTACCGCGACAAGTTCAGGATTTAAGAAGGAGTGCGCCACATGTCTGGCAAGAGCTTAAAGACGCTAGCCGACCAACTCTGGGATAACCACGGCTTCACTTTGATACCCACTTTCGATGGCAGTATCGAAGTGGGGACCGTGCTCGCTCGAAGTGATTGGAACAATCTCAACGTTGTGGGCCAACTCCGCAATTCAGTCGATGTAGAAGCGCTACCCACAATTGTTGGGCCAAAGGCCTGCATGCTTGCTGATTTCCGTCGGTCGCATGAAGTGAGTCTGGAGGCCGCCGTGTCTCTGATTGGAGCGCCAGCTAAGGTTGGTGGCACTTGGCAGCAAGTCACGGATGTTTCGGCAAGCTTCGACGCACCCGTGACCTACACGATGGATCTGATTCATCTGGAAGACGTGGTAGAGGCTCTTCCGGAAAAGTTCTGGAACGGCGCGTTGGGCCAACGCCTCAGAACCGACCAAGACACCCGAGTTGTCTATCAGGTTGTGCGAGGACGCATGTCCTTCCTATTTCGAGGCAGCGGCGGAGTAGGTGTCGACCTGAGGGCGAGCCAGGTTATCGACTTGGCAAACGTCGGCCTGGAGGCCGCATGGGCCTGGAGAAATGAGGCGACATTGGAATCGAAATGCGAGGTTGTGCTGGCTGTCGACTATGCCTGGTATGACGCGAAGAAGCAGCGATTCCGCGAAGACAAGCGATGAGGGCGCAAGTCACCACACCCAATTGAGGCCATGCTTGCCTTGTTGAGTCATGCCAACACTAAGGCGCGGCGACAGCAGCCCCTGGGTCGGTGATGTCCAGAGACGGCTTACAGCGTTGGGCTACTACAAGGGCCCATTGGATGGTGGTTTCGGAGTCGGCACGCAGTCAGCGGTCAGTGCGTATCAGTCGGCGATGCAACTCCACGTCAATGGATCTCTTGACGAGCCCACAGCACTCGCACTTGGACTTGATCACCTGGCCTGGAGCGCTAGTCAGGTCACGCCGGAAAGCGTCGCGTTGTTGTTCCCGGGCGCCCGCTTTAGGGACATTCGGCTCAACCTTCCTTTTGTCATTGCCGGTTTGGTTGCATCTGCGCTTACCGACAGAACGATGTCCTTGATGGCACTGGCGACCATTGCTACTGAGTCCGCCAAGTTCCTGCCCGTAAATGAGGGGATCTCGAAGTTCAATACCTCTCTTGGCGGACGGCCATTCGACCGCTATGACAGTCGGAAAGACCTCGGCAACCTTGGTGCACCTGACGGCCTTCAATTTAGGGGCCGAGGCTACGTGCAGCTCACGGGACGAGCAAATTACCAAGACATTGGGGGCCGCATCGGGCTCGGTGGCCAGTTGGTCGAAACGCCAGAACTAGCCAACGACCCGGCCATTGCTGGGCGCATTCTCGCGGAGTTTCTAGCGCGATCGCAGGCTGCCTTGCGATTGGCCCTCAACGGCGGCGACTTGGCAAGGGCTCGCAAGCTGGTAAATGGCGGGACCGTGGGAAAAGCCAAGTTCTGCTCGGCCTATGAGCGTGGACTCGAGGTCTTTGATGAAGCGCTACGCCTGACGTAGGCTGCAGAGCCCCAAGAGTTCAATCACATGGAGCTTTTCTGACATGAGACAAGTTGTCATTGTGCACGGTTGGAGCGACACGTCGAAGTCGTTTAGTCCGCTGGTTGAGTTTCTTCGAAGTCATGGCTTTGATCCCATTCCAATCTGGTTGGGTGACTACATCTCCATGAGTGACGAGGTTCGAATCGAGGACGTCGGAAGGCGAATGGAGCAAGTCGTCAGGGAGCGCATTTCGTCAGGAGTGCTTGATGGCAAATTCGATTTGATCGTTCACAGCACCGGTGGCCTCGTGGCTCGAGAGTGGATTAGCGCGCACTACTCAAATGACATCGGCTCGTGCCCGTGTAAGCGTCTGATAATGCTTGCTCCGGCCAATTTCGGCTCGCCACTAGCCTCAATGGGCAAGAGCATGCTTGGTAGGCTGGTGAAGGGTTGGAACAACTGGTTCCATACAGGGACTGAAATGCTCAACGCCCTTGAGTTGAGCTCGCCATATCAGTGGGACCTGGCTCAGCGTGACCTGTTTGTCCCAGAGGGGCCCGATGCCGCACCTGCGCTATACGGCACGGATGGGGTGTGGCCGTTTGTGATAGTCGGAAGCCACCCATATACGCAGTCGCTCCGAAAGATCACCAATGAGAATGGTGGCGATGGCACCGTTCGTGCGGCGGGCGCGAATATGAATGCCCGAGGAGTGACCATCGATTTCTCAGTGAACGAGAGGGAGCCTGAAATCAGGCCATGGCGCCTGCGAGATGGCGTCAGTGTTCCCTTGGCGGTGTTGCCAGATCGCACACACGGGTCCATCATCTCGCCTGATGCCCCCGATGTTCAGACGAGTCCTGAACAATCGGCCGTACTTGGGCAAGCCATTCTCAGAGCGCTAGCTTGCGAGAGTGTCGATGACTATTCAGCAATAGAAGGGGAGTGGAACGCACTGACAGAGGAGACCGCCAGTCTTATGGACGAGACAGCGCGTCTCACATGGTTCAAGAAAGGGGCTTCCGAAGAGTTCTTTCATCAGTACATGCAGATCAATGTGCTTGTCGTTGATGATCAAGGTGCCGAAGTAAAGGACTACTTCCTAGAGTTCTCCGGACCAGACAATGAAAAGGGAAATGCCTCGATGGAGTACTTTCATGGGCAGGTCCTGGAGAACGTTCATGTGAATAGCCAGAGCGCCTCCTATCGATGTCTCTATGTTGATCGGACCGACCTCGTTAACAACTACTACGGGCTCATTCCAGGCGAAGTCGAGAAGGTGCTGAACCTCAGCATCTCGGCCAGCTCACCTGGCGAGAACGTAAGCTACTTTGACAACTACAAGCGTGGCGCGGCGGGCACCGTTCCTGTGCATCGACTCGATTCGAGTTCGAGCCAACCTCGGTGGCTCAAACGCAACGCCACGCACTTCGTGAAGATTGTCATCCCTCGGAAACCCTCAGAAAAAGTGTTTCGTCTGACAAAGGCCAGGTGCCGGCAAGCCAGAGACTCCCAAGGTTAGAGGCGTAACGTGGTTCAAGAAAATCACGACGGCGCATGGCTCGAGCGGGGTCTCTTCCGGTGTCCCCCTCGGGGGAAAGTGGAGAGGTCCTGCGGCACCTAAGGGCAGGTCACGTTTACTCTGTGCTGGACCGGGTGCCGATGTCATTCGGAAGATGGGCTTTGCCGAAACGGGGTTCTAGCTTCGGAGGAAGTGTGGCAACCTGGGCGCCGCCGCAGAGCGGGAGCTCCGGCGGATGCGCGAGGAGAGTGCGCGTCTCAAACGGATGGTGGAAGACCTGACGCTCGCCAAGTCCGCTCTCCAGGGGTCGCTCAGAACACGAGGCCGAAGCCGGTGCCCCGTCTGAGAACGCGGGCAACGCCACCACTCAGGGCAACCTGCGCATCGCCCTACGGTCCTGTCGTGCCTGTCGGCAGTGTCGGCCGCATCTGGAAGTACCGCCGAAGGTGGTCTCCAACCCGGACCAGGGGCGATGTCAGGTCAAGAGGCAACAGATTGGCAGGCCAGCCCATCACAGGATTGCCATCGAGTTGGGCAGCCCACAAAAAAGGGAGTACGTCGGTCTCCAGGTGCGCGGAACCAAGTGCCAAGTCGGGGTGGCTTCGGTCCGCCGAGCCCGCGGCAACACACGGGAATCCGGCTGGGCCCGTTACGGTGCAGTGTGCGTCCGTGATCATTTGGCCCTCGTCGTCATAGGTAGCTTGATGGCCGTGGCCACCAGGCACGTATCGTGAGCGGATCTGATACACCGCTCCCGGGTGAAAACGATTTGGCCAAGCCGGGCAGTACGACGAGGGACTGCAGAGCTCCCATCCGTCAGGCACCTGCGTCGGTTCACCTGTGCTGGCATCTAGCAGCAATCGAGCGGGGGGCGGCGGCAGCTGCTGTAGCCACTGAGTCGAAAGAGATTCGTGACCGTACCATTCATCGAACGCGTCACGTGTTCCCCTCCCAAGCGCCATCACGAAGAGCCGGTCGGATAACAGCGGATTTCTGGCGTGGGCAACATCAACCGTCGTGATGCTCACCTTGCCTGGCACCTCTGGGCACGGCACGGAATACGTCTCGGGCGAGTCGACTGAGTCTCGTGATGATGACCACGTCAGGGCCTGCTTCTCAGAGCGCGCAGATAGGTGCCGCCTGAGGTTGAGCACGTGCGTCAGACCTGCGGGATCCGTTGCGCAATCAACCACCAGCGTCTTGGTGAGCTGGCTGGCGACGAGCGGCGGCATCTCGCGAGCCCGCAGATTCTGTATCGTAACTTCAGGGCCGTCGAACTCCACTGGCGCCTCAGCGTTGGGCAAATCCCACTCCGTATCGGCCTGCAGATGGGACTCTACTGTGCCTGTCCGAATGTAATAGTGGAAGTACCCACTCGAAGTGGAACGAGCCAACGACAGGAAGTCCGTATTGGAAGGAAGGGCGCTGCTCGTCAGCGTCCTTGCAGGCATCGTGGCCTCCAGTTCAAAGCTCAACGCCGGATAGGCTTTCGGCGAGACCGCTCCGAAATTCGCGCTCACGATGACGCGGATGCACTCGTCTGGCGTCCCCCCACACTGCCCTCGTCGGATCTCGACTCGGCTCTTCGGATAGGGGTCGAGCCCAACATCCCGGGTATTGATAGTCATCCCGGTAATGGCGTAATCCACCCAGAGTCCGTCTTTGGCACTGTGTCGTGCTACTGCGTCGGCCGTGAACGTGCCACAGAATGGAATCTCCTCCAGGCGTCGGCCCCGCACATCCACGCCTCGACGCAGGTCCAGACCGAATGACTGGAGAAATGCCGTGCGCGCCGCGTTCTCGCTGGGCTCCAGCGCCCTTGCACAGAATGGAATGGCATGTTCGGCCGCCACGGCCGCGCTCGCAAAATGGAGGCTTGCAAGCCCCAGCACGACAACGATGGCCGCCACGCGCAGGTCATGCTTACCCTCTCTATACACAATGCCTCCAGGCGAGATTCAGGTCATCCTACGTTGCTGCCGAAAACGCGGGTCCTGTCACGTGCTCTGGTGAGCCCACAGCAAAGTTGCACATTGACTCCTCCGGATCGCGGCACCCTAGAACGACACAGTGAAAGTACCCTCCGTCACAGATCGACTCCGTGCGGACGCGTCGGTCGTGTCCGGGACGAGAGTAAAGCTGAATGTTCCTGTCGCGCTTGACCCGGTCAGCGACGTGATGGTCACCAAGCCGGTCCCGAGCCCCGCTCCGGCCACCCAGCCATTCAGCGCACCGAGGGAAACGTTACCCTTCTGACCGAGCGTGACGGACTGCACCCAGGGGCCGAGCGGGTCCGCCGCGAACTCATTGCGCGTCGGGACTCGGTAGGTGCCTACCGCCGGGGGCACCAATATCTGGAGGGTCTCGGTCTCGTTCTCGGCTGCGAGCGTGAGAGTGCTGGCGCCTCGCCTCGCGCCAACGACCGTCGCCACCCAAGGGGCCCCATCGAGCCGAGCACTGAGGCCGTCTCTCGATACTGGCACCGCAATGCCTGGCGTCGTGACGGCCGGGGTCTGGGTGGTCGTCTGCACGCTTCCGCCGGATGTGGATGACGCCGTACTCGCAGTTGACGGGCCCGTTGGCGTTGAGCCACCGCAACCCGCGACGCCCATCGCCGACACACTGACTAGCGCGATAGGCCAGAGGCACATGGCCCAACCGGTCCGAACTACTTTCGGATTGGGCGTGTGCCACCGCCTGGCGCACCCAAGCTCCGCGGGCTCCGACGAGTGACGGCGAAAGCGAACTGACGTGAGTCCATTTGCTGCGGAGGCTAGAGGCATTGCCCTTGTGAACATGTCATCTCCTGCGTGTGCGAGAACGGTGGCAATCGAAACCGGTTGAGGAAGTCTATTTGCGGGTTGAGCAAGCGCATCGCTGCAAAAGGCTAAAAGAGGCTAACGGGCTACGCGGCCTGTTCTGGGTTACCTGCCGCACAGAGGGGTGGAGCCCAAAGATGGCATGAGAGATCCAACAGGCGATCGCGATGTGCCGAATTGCCCACGGCCTCTAGTAGTCGCCCTCTTCGGCCCGACCACACCTTGTGACCACTTTCCCGGCTCGTTTGCGCTTTCCCAGACAGGAGCGCATCCGGGCTGGTCCCCATGGCGGGGACGCCCCGATGCGTGTGGCCTGTTATGCACAGGAACGCGCACACACCACTACCACCTGCCACGGTCATCGGACCATTCCACGTCGAGTTCTGCAGGCCCAACGATGACCGGCTTGCGGAGTACCAACTGCGTCATGCCATCTTCGTCACCGAGCGTCACTGGCTCGACGACCACGGCACTGCGTGCGAGCATGACGGTTTCGACCCGGCCAGCTGCGCAGTTTTCTTACGCGACTGGCGGACCGGAACTCCGGCTGCCTGCCAACGGTTCATTCTTCCCGAGCATCTCGGACCCGGCGTCCGCACGAAAGTTGAGACCATGGTCGATCACACTCGCCTGGATCTGGCATCGCTGCCGCGAGGGGCCTGGGCAGAAGTGTCCCGGTCGACCATCGCACCGCAGTACCGATGGGGCAGTACCCGCACAGAGATGCCTGCAATGCCCGCGATAAAGCTGGCATCCATTGCCGTGGCTATCGCGCTCGGTCGGCGCCTGCTACTGTCCGTCAGTGACCCTAGGACAGCTCGCCTGACACACCGGATGGGCTTTTCCATCTACCAAGTCGGACCGGTGATGGAGTACCACGGAAGTCGCGCCGCCTACCGGATAGACGTGGACGAAGTGGTATCGGGCATGACCCTCGATGCCCAGGACCACCTGCACCAACTGGTCGACGCGGCGAAACGGCGCCTCACAGGGCTGAACTCACAGGGAGGAGATGGGACATGGTGTCTGTAAATTGGCTGATCTGGGGAGGCACATGCGCCTGCTTCGTCTGGGGCATGGTCCGATTCTTTGTTGCACCGCGGAGCGTGCAGGCCGGCACTGCACTTACGGCAGTAGCAGGAGCGGTGGCAGTGGTCGTGCAAGGTGTGGCACTGGCCGTACCTCCCGTTCAAGGCGCCCAACCTGCAGTGGGCCTGTCCCTCGTGTTGGTCGCCTGTGCCCTGTTCTGGTGGGCGATTGTGACTGCGAGACACACCCGTTTCATGGCCATCTTCGGCGATGGAGTGCCGACTGCCATCGTTCAACACGGCCCTTACCGCTGGGTGCGGCACCCGTTTTACGTGGCTTATAGCCTGTTTTGGTGTGGAGGTTGGGCGATGAGCGGCGCGCCCATGGCCGGTGCCGCCGCGTGCGCCATGGTGGGCCTCTACGTCGTGGCTGCGAGAGGAGAGGAACGCGTCATCGCGTCCTCTCCTCTGCGTGACACCTACGCTGCGTATCGGGCGCAGATCCGGTTGAAGGGCCTGTGGAGATGGCGCGCTACTGGCCGGTAATGCCTTTCAATTGCTCACGCACATAGTCCGCGCGGGTCAGCGCCACTTCGGCTTCCTGGAACTGTCGCTCGGCAGCCAATTCGGCGGCGGTCTCCAGGAAGCTCTGCATCTTCAGCGCATTCGCTGAATCCTGCGCGCGAAGGTTGAACCCCCGCTGCATGAGCGTCGACTCCATCCGCGCCATCAACTGGCGGGCCTGATGTACCCGGGCCGCCACTCCAGAGAATCGGGTGCGCAGGTCTCCAAGAGCTGCGCGCTCATCCGATGTCAGTCCCGCCGTCTCGATCTTCGGAAAGGCCACCATGGTCAACTCCGGCACGGGAGGTTCGTCCATAGCCGCACTCTCGGGCAGATCCCGATACCAGCCCCACGGCCAGAAGAGGTGACCGTGTCCGACGGCCAAAGTGCCGTACGCGAGGGCCACACGGTCAAGTTCGGCCGCCGCGAATCCTGAACCAACGCCTTGGAGCACCATTCGTTGGGCCAGACGCGCAGCAGAGGCATACGCCACATATGCAGCCGGCCCATACACGCCACCGCCGTAATACACCCCCAGGGCGCCGTAGGCCCGGAATAGTGCCTGCGCCACGTACTCGTCACGTCCGTAGTACAGACCAGCTCGAGTTAACCACGCGAGAGAGCGACGTGCGGCGCGGCGGCCGAAGGCACCGCCCGGTTCACTCCCCGGACGGTACCCTGCGGCAATGCGCTCCGCATCGCGAATCAGGACCGCGGCCGGCACGCCGCGACCGACGAGGCGCGCGTCCATGGCATCGAAGTCGCGATCGGCGAACGCCCCCCCTTGTCCGGCGTGCGCACCACTGGCCATGACACACACCAACGCAAGCGCAACGAGAAATGGCCGAGTCAGCTGTGGCATGACCGCCTCACTTCACCATGAGTCGCGCGGCGTATCCCTTGCCGGAGGTAGCATAGGCGGCCGCAAGGGGCTGTCCACCATAGAGCCCGGTCGCGCTCTTGTCACGCACATTGTCCGCGACGAATTCACCTACTTTGACGGCATCGAGGTCGATGACCTCCTTGGTCACCGGATCTTTGATTTCACCGTCGATACGGAGAATCTCGAACCGATCGCCTCGCAGTACGCCGTCCTGGCCACCGACCGTGAGCACGAGTCCATTGGCGGTAATGTTGGCGACCCGACCTTCGACCTGCCGCGGCTTGGCCGGCATTTTCGGCACGCGGGACTCAAGGAACTCCACAACTTGGGTAACCGCATTCGATGTGGCTTCTCCAATGATGGTGGCCTCGAAGTTGGAACTGCTCATGCCGCCTGCCGCCCCGACCGCACCGACGCCGCCGATACCCAGAACACCCGCATAGTCTTTGCTCTTGCGGGAGGATTCGCCGCGTGCCTCGGCGGTCTCAAGCACTTCGCCCGTCTCCGTATCCACCAGACGCAGGTTGATACCCACAACGGCCTTCTCTTCCTTGTTCATGGTCACCAAGGCGCCTGCTGTGCGACTGAATGCACCTATGACAGCGCCCACACCCTTGCGCTTTGAGGTGTCGTCGCGACCAAAGATGACGATGTCGCCATAGAGCATCACGTCTGCTCCGGAGAGCTGGCCCACGCGTGAGGCACTGCCCTTCCGGACGCGGTTCGACGTGCCGAAGTCCTGCTCTGCCATCACGTCCTTCAGATTGGTCCGTTCGAGCAGCGTGATGTTCTTGGACTGATGCATCCTTGTCGTGAGCATCGCGCGGATGCCTTCACCGATGTTCACGTCGTTCTTGAACCAGTACGTCACCCAGGTCGCCACGGCGGCATAATCGAATGGCCGGACGGCCAGGCGCCGCTTGCCTTGCAGGGCATCAGGCAGGTCGGGTGGGAATGGGGTGGCCGGCCCAGTGGGTGCCGCAATGACGGCGGCAGATGGCGCAGTGCCGGCCGATGCGGGCGCCCCTGAGCCTGATTGACCAGCTCCGGTCAACGCCGCCATGATCTGTTCACTGACCCCTGCCTGTTGCAGTTTGAGTAGGTCGGCCGCAGCCAGGGGTCGCGGCTTGCCTTCTTGCCTGATGCTCTGAATGACCAGCGCCTCAGACAATCCACCCTTCACCAAAGCAATGACCGTATCCACCAGACTTGTTGCCGGTTTCGCCGCAGCTTTGGTGGCCGGTTTCGGCTTTGGCGCTGTCTGCGCATGCAACGGCAGCCCTAGCGTGACCGCCATGGCGCCCGCAACCAGCACCCGTGTTGCTAGGGCTCGGCCGACCTTCGGCGCTCCCTCTGTCACCTGTACATTCATCGATGCCCCCATCCTGTCCCCCTCTTCACTCTGATTCGACGATTCCGGCGGTACTGGTCTGACATCAGTCCTCACCCACCGATGACCTGCCTGATGCGTTGCAGGGCATAGCTGGCGCGCCGGAGGCTTTCGTCTGCCTGCTCCGCATCGTCGGCCTCCAGCGCTTCTCGCGCACGGTCCAGCAGCCCCTCGACCTGAGCGAGCGAGGCTGGAAGATCTGCCCGCGTCACCTGTCCCTGTGATGCCAATTGGCTCGTCAAGAGGTCGAGGTCGTTTCTGGCGCGTGTGGCCACCTGTTCCACTTGGCGCAGTTGCTGGGTCAACTCAAGGCGTCGTGCGGCGCTCATTCCTGCAGGCGCGGCGACCTGGGGCTTCGGCGTCGGCTTGTGGACTACGCTGGATGTTCCAGACACGAGCGCGGCGATCGGGGCAGCCGTCTCGGCAGGCAACACTTCAGCGGCGACACCGCCGAGCTTCGGGGCCAGTTCGGCTATCTGTCGGTCAGCCCATGCGGGGTCTATGCCGCGCAGGCTCTGGGCTACGGCAGCCGACCGCCGATAGGCGACGACTCCTGCATCCCTTAACGCGCTGACCTCTGAGGCACCAGATTCCACGTCACCCAGACGCTGCCAGGCGACAGAGACCGCCTTGCGAAGGCCCGGCTGCCCGCCCGATCGCCGGTCTGCTGCGTCTAGCACGGTACTGAGATGGCCCAGCAGCCGTACGACACGCTCTCGCTGATCTGTGGCTCGCACCAACGTCCTTAGTTCCTCGGACACCAGCACCCGCGCGGCATCCTCCATCTGGCTCAGTCTGGCGGCCATCGGTACCACCGATCCCGCGAGATCCCAACGACCGACATTGAGCGCCAGAATCGCCACGACCCGCTCGAGTTCGTCCTGACGCGCACTCGCTTCGGTCTGGGCGGCAAAGTGGCGAATCGCAAGGCCGGCTCCTCCGACCACGGACACCAACAACAGCGCCGCCAGTGTCGCGGTCAGCGGGTTGCGCGTCGCCCAGCTGCGAGCTGTGTAGGTTGGTGTCGCGGGCCTGGCTGCAATCGGCCGCCCGTCCAGGCAACGCCGCAAATCCTCGGCTAGCAGACTTGCACTGGCATACCGTCTGGTCGGGTCGCGCTCGAGGGCTGTCAGCACGACATGGTCAAGGTCTGGGGAATTCAGTCGATGACGTGTGGTGCCTGGGCGAGCGGTCACGAATCGCGTACTGGGCGGAGTTGGACGACGGCAGGCCAACTGGGCGGCCACGTCAGGCAGGCCCGTTGAGTCGGCGTGGGGCAACCCTCCGGTGAGCAACTGGTACAGCACCACGCCGAGCGAGTAAACATCCGCCAATCGCCCGACCGTGTCGCCCAACACCTGCTCTGGACTCGCATAGCCAGGCGTCATGATGAGCGTTGGACTCCCGGCCACGGCGCCGGGGACAAGGCCGTCCACCGTGTCAAGCTTGGCGATGCCGAAGTCGACAAGCTTGCAGCGCCCCTCATTAGACACAAGGATGTTGGCCGGCTTGAGATCGCGGTGGGCGATGGCGTTGGCGTGGAGGTAGTCAACGGCGTCACAGACCTCCGCCATCAACGCGACACGGGTCGGAATGTCTGCACCCACGCGCGCACAATGCTCATCCAGCGGCACACCCGAGACGTACTCCATTACGCTGTAGGGGCGACCTTCCTCAGTGCTTCCTCCGTCGAGCAGGCGTGCGATGCCGGGATGCTCGAGACCAGCCAGGATCTGCCGTTCACGCCGAAAGCGCTCAACCTGCGTCGACAGATTTGCAGACTCACCTGCGACCACCTTGATGGCTACGACCTTGTGGAACGCGTCATCATTTCTTGTCGCTAGGTAGACGATGCCCATGCCGCCCCGGCCAAGTTCGCGCAGTACTCGGTAGGGTCCGATCTGGGTGGGCAGCGGATGGACGGGAGAACGGCTCACCTCATTGGCCGTGGCCAGAAAGCGGCTTGCGCCTGCCGTATCAAGCATTGCCAGCAGATCGGACCGGACCGGATCGTCTGGCGCCAGACTGGCCTCGACAAATGCCGTACGTCGCTCGGGCTCCACGGCCAAGGCCTGCTCGAACAGCTCTCTGAGCCTGGCAAAACTGTCAGGCTTCATGGGACTCGACTGTCGTGAGCTTGGTGCGCAGCCAGGAACGGGCAAAGACCCAATCTCTGCGCGTTGAGGCCACGCTCTGCCCGAGCAGTTCGGACACTTCGCTGTCGGAATAACCACCGAAGAACCGCAACTCAACCACCTGTGCAGCTCTGGCGTCGAGTACGGCCAGTTCCGTCAGGGCCCGGTCCAGGCCCAACACATCGAGGTCTTCTGTGGATAGTCCTGCCAAGTCGGAGATAGTTACGCGGACCAATTCGCCGCCGCGCTTGGCAGCGTTGCGCCTCCGTGCATGTTCGACCAGCACGCGCCGCATCGCCTGCGCCGCCAGCGCAAAGAAATGGACCCGGTCCTGGATTGGCAATTCCCCGACATCACCCATCAGGCGAAGGCATGCCTCGTTCAGGAGTGCCGTCGGCTGCAGGGTGTGACTGCGGCGCTCCCGACGCATGTGCCTTCCCGCCACCACGCGCAGCTCTTCGTAGAGCAGACTGACGACAGCCTCACAGGCATCACCGTTCCCGGCCCGCATACGGGCAAACAACGCATCAAGTTGGGTGGCGGCTTCGGCCATAGTGTCTCGACACGTCAGTGGACGCCTCGCGTGCCTATTGCGAGACCCTAACAGGCGTGAATTGCAATTTGATTGCTAGTAGATTTCAAAGTGATTGCGTGCCGGCAGCCAAGGAGTCGTCTAGATGCCCTGATTCAGTGTTGAGCCGGTAGCCGTAGGAACGAACGGCCTCGACCAGCTCTCCTGCTTCGGCGAGCCTCCTGCGCAGCCGACACACGTGCACGTCCACGACCTTCACGCTGACATCAGCGCCATGGCCCCAGACTTCGTCAATAATCTGGGTTCGTGACAGCACCCAGTCCCGCCTGTCCCAGAGATAAAGCAATAGCCGTAACTGGAGGCCCGTAAGGCGCACCGGGCGCCCTGCCACACGCACGGAGAGGCGCTGCGAATCGACGGCAAGCAAAGACGGAGGGGGCACGATAGCGAGCAACGCTAGCAGGCATAGATTGCAGAACGGTTGCAAGAAGGTTGCGAATCGCCTTTCCGTCGGTCAGTGCAAGCCGCTTCAGGGCCTTGTGGCATTCAATCGATAGCCAAAGGACCGCACCGACTCGAGCAACAAACCAGCCGCGCCAAGCCTCCGGCGTAGACGACAGACGTGGACATCTACGGCCTTGTCATTGACGTCCACTCCACATCCCCAGACCTCCTCAAGGATTTGCCCACGGGATTTCACCCATGTCCGGTGCTTCCACAGGTACACCAGGAGGCGCAACTGGAGCCCGGAGAGAGACACATGCTGGCCCTCTACCCTGACCCACAACCGTTCAGGGTCGACATCCAGCAGGGGACTGGCTAACGCCACGCGGGGGCTTGCGGGGGAGGTCGGCAATTCGAGCGACGAGGTGTCCATCGGGCTTCCTCAGCTGGTCCACGGCGATCGTGGTCGAAATCGAGACCAGAGAATGCCACGATCGGCGGCTTCCTCCCCCCCCTGAAAGGTTACAAAAGGGAAACGACTACAATGTCGTCGCCTGTAGATGTCTGTCCCCTTTGCTGACGACGTTCGGAAGGAACTGGCGCGAATAGAGCAGAGCGCGCTCTTGTCCCCTCAGGAACGGGGACTGCTGCGGGTCATTGTCGAGCGGACTCTCCGGGGGGAGGCCGGCGACCTGTATCAGAAGCGCTTGGCCACGGACCTTGGAATCCGCAACGCCAAGCAGATTGGTGTGATTGCGTCACGCCTCAGAGATAAGTTGCGCGACAGCGGGCCATTGCCCGAAAGTGGCATTCGTATCACTCTGCCCGAATGGGGGTACGAGGCCCAGTTCACCCAGTTGCAGCCTGGACCCGCCCTGAGTCCCCGTGCGCAAATGCTGGCCGCCAACGCCAGAGCAGCCATCGACTTGCGCACGCTCAACGGCGCGGGAACCGCATTGCGGTTTCTAGATGACGCGTTGGAGTCAGACCCAACGCATGCGCTGCTCCTGGCCCTCAAGGCCTATTGCCTGGCCACGCGGGCCCTCTATGGCACTCACGCACGCACCGATTTGGAACAGGCCGAGGCTCTGGTTGCGCGGACCAAGTTGGTACTGGCGCGACCCTGGGAGAGCTGGTTTGCAGAAGGGTGCGTTCGGATGGCTCTGCATTGGGACTGGTCCGGCGCGGGCGATGCACTGGCCAGGGCCAATCAGATCAGCGGGGGCGAGGCCCAGTATCAGCCGTGGTTCACGGCATACTTGGCATCACAGGGACGCGCCTCCGAGGCGGTCCGTCTGCTTCAGGCAGCCTTGACCAGAAGTCCTGACAGTCCAGCCGTACGGGCCGACCTAGCCGCTGCCCAGGTGTATGCCGGTGACATGGATGATGCGCAGGAGACAATCAGCACCGCATTTGAGCTGTTTGGCCCACGTGCGCACTATTTGCTGCATGTGCATCAGGCGATGATTCAGGAAGCGCGCGGAGAGAGTCTGGCGGCCCTGGACACAATTAAGCGGATTCCCCTGCCCTGGCATCAGAGCGCCGTCACGCTCGGAATGAGGGGACTATTCAGCGGCCTGGCAGGGAATCAATCTGTCGCCAGGCGCCACTTTCACAAGCTTCGGGCCGCCAGGACTGTCATAGGTCGCCATCTCCCTGCGGGACAACTCGGACTCGCAGCCTATGGCGCCGGGGACCACGACACGGCCTTGTACTGGTTGCGGGAAGGTGCCGTGACTGAGCGCGACCCCAACTTCATTCTGGTGAATGCATACCCGTTCTTCCGCCACCTCCACTCTCACCCAGGTTTTCAGGCGCTGGTCTGCACAGAGATGGGTCTCACCTTGCCTGCAGGCCACACTTAGAGCCCCGTGTCTGCTTGGGACGTTTCTTGTGGTCTGCCGTGCGACTAGAGTGCGCC
>JAKFYA010000212.1 GCA_021731095.1 Acidobacteriota bacterium
GGCGTGCATCTGCCACACCCATGAGTCCTGCGGGGTGAACGCCAGCGCCTTGCCTCGCCCATAGCGCTGGGCCGCCAGCACCACCTGCGTGGCGCGCTTGTCGTCCTACCCCTCGAGCAGGATGCTGGCGCCTGGCTTCACCGCGGTGAGACGGTTCACGGTCGTCACAAGCGGCAGCGCCTTCCAGCGCTCGGCCGACGCAAGCGGCGTCGCCGCGATCTGCGTTGCGGCATGGTTCAGTCCGACCCGTGTCGGGGACACCTTCAGTCGGGTCAGCGGTGGGGACGCCATCGGGTCGTCGAGCAGTGATTTTCCGAGACCTCGTTCAATCACCACCGGCAGCGCATCCGCAACGGCGGTACCCGCCCACCCACCTTCTGAGAACGCACGCGCGCCGCCCATCATCAGCAGCCCGCCTCCGCGTACATCCACGAACTCGGCAATCATCCGGAGCTGGTCACCGGTGAACGCACCGGCCTCAACACTGCCGAGAATGATGGCGCGATAGCTGAACAGCTCCTCGCGGGTCTTCGGGAAGCCGCCCAGCAGCTCGTCGGGGGTGTCGACATCGAGGCGCAGATATTTGTTGTCGGCCGTGCGCTGGAGCGCCACGACCTGCAGGTTCGCATCGTCGGCCACGGCCCGCCGCAGGAACTTCATTTCAAAGCGCGGTTCGCCTTCGAAATAGAGAATCTTCTCTTTCACGTCGCGCACGGTGATGGCAGCCGTGCGCAGGTTGTTCTCGACCACCGTCTCGCCTGGCAGGGGCGACACCGAGAAGCGGAACACGCGAGGACCGGCCTCCATGGCCGTGGCACGCACCCGCACGGTGGTCGGCGCACCGTCCGCGGAGAGGGTGGCCTTCTCTGACCCCACCAGGCGTCCGTCGTCCTCCACGTCCACGGTGACGGCCTGACCGGCATAGCCGGTATGACGCACGTTGACGTCCAGCAGGAGCGTGGAGCCCAGCAGCACGGATGAGGGCACCTCGACGCGGTCAACCTGCACGTCCCTGACAAGCGCTTCCTGTCCGACGCCGACAGTGAAGACAGGCACTTTCTCGGCCTTGAGGCCCAGCAGCGCGTTCGACAGGGCCGCATCGCTGGTGTCTGCGCCGTCGCTTACCACGACCATCCCGGCCAGCGGCAGGCCCGCCAGTTCCTGGCGGGCGGTGTCGAGCGCCTCCCCGATTCGGGTCTGCGAGCCGGTAAAGCCCAGCGCCGCCTCGCCATCCCCGCGGGTCAGGCCAGACGAGAAGCGGAAGGTCTTCACGAGAAACTTGTCGGACAGCGAGGTGAGGAGGGGTGACCCCTGCGGCCCGAACTGCTGGCGGAGCCACGTGCCGCGTGGCTGGCTGTTGACGTCGGGCACCTGCATGCTGCGCGAGTCGTCCAGCAGCACGGCCAGAACGTTCTGCTGCGGAACGGCCGCCTTCACCACCAGGATGGGACGGAACAGGCACAGGACCACCAGGGCCAGCGCCAGGAGACGGACGGTCAGCAGTACCGCGCGGTCGCGCGGCTTTCCACGGCCGCCGGTGCCCCGCAGGGTGAACACCGCTGCCACAACAATGGCCGCTGCCACGACAGCTGCCAGATACGAGCCGGACGAGGGGTCCAACCGAATCTGACCCTGCTGAAACACGACGGGCCGATACGTGAAGAGCGCCTGGAAGAGGACGTCGAACACGGGTTCCCTAAGGTTGCCGCCCATCATATAGCGGGGGCTGAAAAGAGGGCGTCTTTTCTGGTGTTTCGAGCGACGTTTGCGTCGCGATGTCCTGCAGAAGCGACAGGCGTGGCGGATAGGCCTGGCCGACCCGCTACAGGACCAGCGTCAGCGCTTCCGCGATGGCACGCGCGGCCTGCTCGGGTTCGACCTGATCGGTCGGAATCGTGATGAGTGGCCGCGGTAACGGCGGAAAGGCGAAGCCGCCTGCCGCCTGAACCTGCCTGTAGAGGTCCGGATCGGTCAGCTTCCGGAACTGACGACGGCTGTCGCTGCCGAGGCGCGCGAGCACCGTGTCCTCGGGGCACGTCAACTCCACGAAGAAGACCTCGCCGCCCGTGGTGACCACCGCGTTCCGGAGTTCCTTGACCAGAGCCGGGTCGACCGACGCCTCAGGATGGAAGGTGAAGATGAACGACTGTCCTGCGGCCGCGGCTTCGGCAAACGCGGTCCGCCAGATGGCCGCACGCAACGCGTTGAAGCCTTCGCTGCCGAACGGAAACAGCGACAGCGCGGCATCGACGGCGAGGTGGTTGTGGAAGAGCGGCAGACCGGTAAGGGCGCTCAGGCGTGTGCCGATGGTGTGCTTTCCGGCGGCGACTGGCCCGTGAAGAAACACGACGACCATCAGCGTCCTGCCACCCGGGCATAGCACGCCTCGTAGAGCGGCACGATCCGGTCCGCACTGAATTTGTCGCAGGCGCGGGTGCGGGCGGCCCTGGCGATGCGCGTGTGGAGCTCAGGGTCGGTCAGCAGGCGCACGGCGCTGTCGGCCATGCCGTCGAGGTTGTCGGGGTCGTGCAGGAAGCCGCTGACGCCGTCTTCCATCACTTCCGGGAGACCGCCAGCATTCGACGCCACCACAGGGACTTCGCAGGCCATGGCCTCCAGTGCCGCCATGCCGAAGCTTTCATGCGCCGATGGCAACAGGAACAGGTCCGCCACCGAGAAGAGCGGGGCCACCTCTTCCTGCGGCCCGACGGCTGTGACCAGGTCCGTGATGCCCAGTTCGCGCCCCATCCGGTACACCGTGGTCAGCTCGGGCCCATCGCCCACGAGCAGGAGGCGCGCCGGCACCCGCTGCCGAATGCGGTTGAAGACCTCCATCACCGCGTCAATGCGCTTGACCGGACGGAAGTTGGACACGTGAATCACCAGCTTCGTGTCGTCGTCCGGACAGAAGCGTCGGCGCAGCTCCCGCATGTCGAGACGACGATGCACGTCGCAGTCGAGGAAATTGGGAATGACCTCGATGGGACGGGTCACGCCCAGTTCCGTCCGTGTGGACGCGCGCAGGCTTTCGGACACCGCCGTGACGACATCGCTCTGCTCAATCGAGTAGGCCACGATTTCGGAGTACGACGGATCGTTCCCGACCAGAGTGATGTCCGTGCCGTGGAGCGTCGCCACCAGGCGCGGGGCCAGCGTGGCACAGGTCGAGGCCAGGACCTGTCGAGCCAGCAGCGCGGCCGTGGCATGCGGTACCGCGTAGTGCGCATGAATCACGTCCAGCTTGAACTCGCGCGCCACCTGCACCACCTTGTTGGCCAGCGACAGCAGGTACTGCGGCTCCCGGAACAGGGGGTAGGACGGCGTGAGGACCTGATGGAATGACAGCCCTGCCTGGAACTCGCCCATGCGGAACGGCATTTCGGTGCTGATCACATGCACCTGATGACCACGTCCCGCCAGCGCCTTGCCCAGTTCTGTGGCCACGACGCCACTGCCTCCGACCGAGGCGTAACAGATGATGCCGATGTTCATCGATGTCTAGTCCTGCGGACGGGCGTCGCCGAGCGAGCGGAACAGATGTGGCACCACCACCGGGCTGCGCACCACGAGTCCTTCAGCCCAGGCCACACCGGCCAGTGCCCCGAACTGCGCGTCGCGGCTCTCGATGAGCTGGGTGAAGGTGGACGAGGTCAGCCGCGTGGCCACGCCAGATGCCGGGCTGAACTGGCTGACATGGCAGGCCAGCGCCCGGCGTTTCACCTCGTAGTGGGCCGACACATCCACCACGAACGACGGCGTCGCGCCGTCGTTGATGAAGTAATAGCAGACCCGCTCAGGCTTCCAGGGCTCGCCATCCGCCAGGAATTTCCGTAGACCGGCGCTGAAGATGGCCTCTGTCAGGAAGTGGCTGGACGCCACATGGTCAGGATGGCGGTCGGCCCAATAGGGCACGGCAATGGTGCGCGGCATCGCCTGACGAATCAGGGTGGCCACCGCCAGCGCGTCTCTAGGGTCCTGCCCGATGGCGCGGTCCTTCAGGCGCAGGTTCACGCGCCAGGCCGCGCCCAGCACCACCCGGGCGGCCTCGGCCTCGGCGACACGCTCGTCCACCGTGCCATTGCTGCCCATCTCACCGGCAGTCAGGTCGCAGAGCCCGACGCGGTAGCCGGCGGCCGTATGCATCGCCACCGTCCCACCGAGACCGATCTCGATGTCGTCAGGGTGGGGACCAATCACAAGCAGGTCGACAGGGGTCATGGGCTCCGATAGGCGCAGGGCCCCGTCCGCGGGACTAGGGCGTACAACTGGCGCCGGTCGGTTGCAGCGCCGTCACATTGACGGCGTTCCCTTCCGGTCGCAGCATCAGGATACCTTTCACGTCCACCCGTTTGCCGATGTGCGCATCGGGCGCCGGGAGCGCATCCATCACCTTATACGTTCCAGACCCCAGCGGCATTTCACTGGCCGCCTGTAGCTGGAGCGGCGTCGAAGGGAGCCCTTCCCGGCTCCGCACAGGGCTGGTGGCCCTGGCCAGCGTGAACTGACCGCCCGCTTTGCCCAGACAGCCAATCACCCGCACCAGCGCCGAATCGTCGACCGGCACACGCGGCAGGGGGCTGTCGACGACAGTCGTCGCCAGCACGTCAGGGGCCAGGTCGGCCGACCCCGCTGGCAGCTCATTCGCCTTCAGCAGGTAGGCCAGGACATCGAGCTTGCCCACCTCCGTCACACGCGTCGTATCCCCCTTCGGCATGTCCTCCCTGATTTTCTGGAAGAGCGCCCCGACGCTGTCGTCCCGCCAGCTCTCGATGAACGGGCTCCCCTTGAGCGGCGGTGCGACAAATGGGGCGCCTTCCAGATCCAGCCCGTGGCAACCGGAACACATCTCGACGTACGTCGCCTGGCCACGTGCCGCCTGCGCCTCGCTGTAGACGCCGTCCTTCGTGGTGCGTCCGGCAGCCCCCGCGACGTCGCCACCCTGCCACACCAGACCCACAAGCCCGCACAAGGCTGCTCCCGCCAGCAGTCGTCGCATGCTATCTCTCCCCTACTTCATCGTGGACGGACGCAGCCCCTTGTAGAGGAAGCGCTGGACGCGCTGCCCGCTCAGGCTTTCCGTGACGTAGATGTTGCCCTTCGAGTCGATCGTGATGTTGTGGGCTATGGTGAAGCCGCCGCCCCAGTGGCTGGCGTGCCCGAACGAGCCCACGACCTTCATGTCGCTGTGGCGCAGAATCCAGACCTTTTCGTTCCGACCATCCGCCACGAACATCCACTTCTGGTCCTTGTCGCGCGAGAACGCGATGTCGAGCACCGACCCGCGCATCGTCGACGGCGCCACGGAGGCCTCCTTCACGAAGGTGCCGTCCTTCTTGAACACCTGAATGCGCGAGTTGGCGCGGTCGCAGACGTACACCTCGTCCTTGTTGTCGATCCAGACGCAGTGCACCGTGTTCATCTGCTGGGACGGTGGCGCCTTCGGGTCGTACTTGAACGGCACGCTGTCGTCCGGGCGCTTCCCGTAGGCGCCCCAGTGGCGCTTGTACGCGCCTGTATCCGCGTCCCAGACCACAACGCGCCGGTTGCCGTAGCCATCCGCGACATACAGTTCGTTGGTCTTGGGGTCTACCGTGACGCCCGCCGGGCTGCGCATGGCCGTCTGGTCGTTGCTGTCGGCTTTCTTTCCGGGCACACCGACGGTCAACAGGTAATTGCCGTCCCTGGTGAACTTCAGGATGTGTGAGCCCCCGTTATTACCCACCCAGACGTTGTCCTTGTGGTCCACGAAGATGGTGTGCTCGGACTCGGCCCACTTGTAGCCCTCGGGCTTCTTCCACATCAGGAAGCGCTCGGCGATCGTGGCCTGGCCACTCACACCGGTTTTCTTGAACGTATCGGCCGTCGGGCCGCCCCAGGCCTGCACGACGTTCCCCGCCTGATCGAACTCGATGACCGCTGGCGCCGGGCGACAGCACTCGGACTCGGGCTCGTCGTAGGCCGCATCATCCTCGTGCCCCTGCAGGAGGGTCCGGGGACGGTGCACGGTCCAGATGTGATCTTTCGCGTCCGCGTACACGCCCACCATGTTGCCCACGGCCCACTGGTTGGGCAGGGGCCGCTTGGGCCAGTAGGGGTCCCACTCGTAGTAGGGCACCATTTCGCGCGTGCCGCCAGCCTGCGCTGCGGGCGCGGCGCTGAGCGCGTCGAGGAGTGGAGCGGTGGAGGTGGAGCGCGGCAGCCAGCCGGCTCCCAGGACGAGAGCCAGCCCGAAGGCGGCCGCAAGCAGGATGGAACGGGTTCGGGTCATCGGCAGGCTCCTCGGGATGGGACCCGAGGAGCCTACGCGAAAACCTCAGTATTTGTAAAAGCCCTGGCCGCTCTTCTTGCCAAGGTGTCCGGCGAGCACCATCCGCTTGAGCAGCGGCGGCGGCGCGTACATCGGCATGCCGAACTCGGCGTGCATGATCTGGGCGATGTAGTAGGTGGTGTCCAGGCCAATGAAGTCGAGCAGGGTGAACGGGCCCATGGGGTGGCCACAGCCCAGCTTCATGGCCGTGTCGATGTCCTGCAGCGAGCCCAGGCCCTGTTCGTAGGCGCGAATGGCGTCCAGCAGGTACGGGATGAGCAGGCGGTTCACGATGAAGCCGGGCCGGTCGACCACGGTGACCGGGTCTTTGCCCAGCGCCTTCGAGAACTCGAACACCGTGGTGTAGGTGTCGTCGGTCGTGGTCAGGCCGCGGATCACCTCGACCAGCTTCATCACCGGGACGGGATTGAAGAAGTGCATCCCGATGAAGCGATCAGGCCGCTTGGTCGCCGCTGCCAGCTCCGTGATGCAGAGTGACGAGGTGTTGGAGGCGAGGATGGTGTGCTCACCCACCACCTTCTCGACCTCGGCATAGAGCGTGCGCTTGTCTTCGAGATTCTCGGTAATGGCCTCGATGACAATGTCGCAGTCCTTCAGGTCTGCGAACGAGGTGGTGCCCACCAGATTGCCCAGGGTGGCATCGCGCTGTTCGGCCGTCAGCTTGCCCTTGGTCACGCCACCATCAAGAAGGCCCTTGATGCGCCCCAGCCCCTTCTCGAGGAACGTGTCGTTCACTTCCTTGACGATGGTCCTGTAGCCCGCCGCCGCGCAGGTCTGGGCGATACCGCCGCCCATGAGCCCGCATCCCAGAACACCAACTGTCTTGATTGCCACGTGCTAGCTCCTGTCGCCCCACGCTTCGAGGGCGCGCTTGACTGCAGACACATAGTGGTCGGCCACGGCGCCGTCAATCAGGCGATGATCGAACCCGAGCGTCAGGTTCACCATCGACCGGATGGCCAGCGCATCGTTCACCACCACCACACGCTTTTCCACGGTGCCGATTTCGAGAATCGCCACCTGCGGCTGGTTAATGATTGGCGTCGCCCAGGCGCCGCCGAAGTTGCCGGGGTTGGTCACGGTGAAGGTGCCACCGGCCACCTCCTCGGGCTTGAGCTGCTTGGCTCTGGCGCGCTTCGCCAGGTCGCCAATCGCGAGACTGATTTCGAGCAGCGACAGCTTGTCGGCGTTCTTCACCACCGGCACGATGAGGCCTGTCTCCAGTGCCACGGCCACGCCGGCATTGATATCGGTGTGATACACGACCGAGTCGCCATCGATTGAGGCGTTCAGGACCGGGAACTCGCGGATGGCGCGCGCCGCCGCCTGCAGGATGAACGGCAGCACCGTCAGCTTGGCACCGGCCAGTTCGAACTCGCGCTTCTGCGCCTGACGGGCCGTTTCCACGCGCGACAGGTCCACCTGGAACAGCGTATAGGCATGCGCCGAGGTGGCCTTGCTGGCCGTCATGTGCTCGGCGATCTTCTTGCGCATCACCGACAGCGGCACGATTTCGGTCTCACCCGTCACGCGTCCGACAATCGGACCCGACGTGGTCGGCGCACCGCTGGACCTGGCCG
This sequence comes from Acidobacteriota bacterium, assembly GCA_021731095.1. GTDB lineage: Bacteria > Acidobacteriota > Vicinamibacteria > Vicinamibacterales > UBA2999 > JAKFYA01. Next base: position 7,909 of record JAKFYA010000212.1, read on the forward strand.
GCGCGGCGCCACCGGCACGGGCCAGCACGTCCTGCTTGACGATGCGTCCGGCCTGGCCAGTCGGCGTCACCGAGGCCAGGTCCACACCGTGCAGCCCGGCAGCCCGACGGGCCACAGCCGACACGCGCAGGCCTTCGGGCACGGCCACAGCCGCCGCAACCGCCGGCACGGCCGGAGCCGCTGGAGCCGGAGCAACCGGCGTTGAGGCGGGCGCGGCAGCCGGCGCAGGCGCGGGAGCACCAGCCGCGGCCATGGCCGATGCCGCCGCGGACGCGTCGCTTTCGATGATGGCCACGACCGAGTTGACCTCGGCCATCGCTCCTTCTGTGACATGGATGGCCACCAGGATGCCGGCGGCCGGAGACGGGATTTCGGCGTCCACCTTGTCGGTGGAAATTTCGAGAAGGGGCTCGTCGCGATCCACGACGTCGCCGACCTTCTTCAGCCACTTGGCGATCGTGCCTTCGGCGATCGATTCGCCCATCTGTGGCATGAGGACGTCGATTTTCACAGTCTGGGACCCTGAATGAGGGGAACGGGAACGGGCGGCACCAGGTGCCGCCCCCATCCTGGTGGTCTAGCCGATGATCTGCTTGGCGATCGTCTCGAGCTGGAGGTTCGAGGTGCCCTCGTAGATCTGGCCGATCTTGGCATCGCGCCAGAGCTTCTCGACCGGATACTCCTTGACGAAGCCGTTGCCGCCAAAGAGGTTGATGGCCAGCGACGTGGTGCGCTCGGCCACTTCCGACGAGTACACCTTGCACATCGCCGCTTCATTCAGGAACGGCTCGCCCGCGTCGCGCAGACGGGCGGCGTTGTAGACCATCAGCTTGGCCGACTCCACCTCGATGGCCGCACGGGCAATCTGGTGCCGCACCGCCTGGAACTCGGAGATGGCCTTGCCGAACTGCTTGCGTTCCTTGGTGTAGGCAATCATCGCGTCGAGCGCGGCGCGCGAGACACCAATCATCTGGGCGCCGATGCCGATGCGGCCCTCGTTCAGGGTCTCCATCGCCACCTTGTAGCCCTTGCCCACCTCGCCAAGGATGTTGGCCTTCGGCACGCGGCAGTCCTCGAGCAGGAGCTCGCAGGTGCTGCTGGCGCGGATGCCGAGCTTGTCTTCCTTCTTGCCGACCGAGAAGCCCGGCATGCCGCGCTCCACCAGGAACGCCGTGATGCCGCGGTAGCCGGCGTCCGGGTTCACGTTGGCCAGCACGATGAAGATGTTGGCTTCGTTGCCGTTGGTGATCCAGAGCTTGCGGCCGGTCAGCACGTAGCTGTCGCCGTCCTCCTTCGCGCGGGTCGCCAGAGCGAACGCGTCGCTGCCCGATCCGGCTTCCGACAGGGCGTAGGCACCCACGGTGTCCACGGCCAGCTTCGGACAGTAGCGGTCCTTGATGTCCTCACTGCCCCACTTGAGGAGGGCATTGATGAACAGGGTGTTCTGCACGTCGACGAACACACCCACCGACGGGTCCACGCGCGACAGCGCTTCGACGGCCAGCACGGAGTGGAAGAAGGTCGCGCCAGCACCGTTGTACTTCTCGGGCACCTCAATCGCCATCACGCCGAGGTCGAACAGCTTCTTCACCAGATCCTTGGAGAGCTTCGCGTGCTCGTCCATCTCTCGGACCAGCGGGCGAATCTCCTGATCCGCGAACTCGTACACGCTGTCGGCGAACAGCTTTTCGTCTTCGGACAGTCGGGAAAGGGGCGCAGTCACAGTGGAAGTCCTCGTCGGGAAAACGGCTGAAGGCACACGTACATCCGCGTGGCAGTCTCAGCCCAATCGATATCGAATGATAAGCATACGCAATTTTGTTGCGTACGATCAATGCCTTGGCAGACCGCCGGGAGGCGGTCCGGGACGCGTCAGGTCGGCCTGACGGGGCCCTAGCTGCCCGTATCGCGGCTGGCCGTGCCCGTGCGCTGTTCCACCGCAATCCGCAGCGCGACCAGGCTGGCATGGCGGAGGAGCAGCTCGGCATATTTCACGAGCAGATGAGGGGTGACCGGGGCGTACTCGGGAGGGTCCGAGATGTCGGCGTAGATGACGGCTGGCGCCTCGCCGTAGACGGCGATGGGCAATGCGACGGCGCAGGCCGAACTGCCCAGTGGCAACCCCGGCAGCACCGGCAGGTCATCACCGACGGAGCTCTGGATGCGCCGGGTTGTCATGGCCCGGACCGGCAGGCAGTCAACCGTCAACGGAATGACCACCGGACCGATGCCTGTCAGGCTGTCGCCACCGGTCGGCGCCTCGCCTTCCAGCTGCTCGCCACGAAGACGGAAGACACCGACGCGGCTGAACTCGCGCAGCAGACCCGATCGGAGCGTGGCCACCACCGCCCCTGGCGTCCGGGCCTTGGCGAAGGCATTGAACGCCGTGAGCAGACCATCCAGCGGCAGTGAGGCGCACTCCACGGCCTGCGCCCTGACGGTGTCGGCATGCTGGCTGCGCAGTTCATCCAGCGCGTCCTCGAAGTGCGCCGCCACCCGCGCCGTATCTGCCTCGGCCACCTCGGCCCTCCGCACCGCATCCGCCAGCTCGGCCTCCCCCCGTTGCACCTGCTGACGCGCCTCGGCCAGTTCGCCGGACAGCCAGACGCACCGTGCTTCATGCTCCTGCAGGGCCACCCGGGCGGCGTCAGCCTCGGCCAGACGCCCGGCAACGGCGACAGCGGCCGACTCGAGCGCCGCCCGCACGGGGGCGAGGTCGTCGGGAAGGAGGCGCTCAGACAAGGCCGGACAGTTCCGCCGACAGCAGGCGTGAGCACTCCGGGCAGGCGATGACGTAGCCCTTGCGCGGCAGGGTGGAGGTGAAGGACACGTGGGTCCGCAGGAGGCGGAGAACCCGGAATGACCGGACCTCAGCCTCGCAGTGAGGGCAGATCACGGGGGCCTCGATGGTGTAGACGGCGCCGGCCATGCCGTCGCGGTCCCGCGCGGTCGGGCGCAGGGCGTCTGACGTCTCTCGGGACGGGTCGGACGGCGCGGGCGGGGCCGGCTCGGTCGACCAGGGACTGGCTAGCGTCGGTTTGGCTCCGTTCACACGATCCTCCGGGGTTGATGACGACATGCAGGCAAGGATGGATCCGCGTCAGATCCGGCCTGATCTGCACGGGACGGCACCGGCAGCAGAGGCGCAGATCACAAAACCGTCGCGTGGCTGACCAAACCGTGACCCCTCCGCGCCAGACAGGAGAACGCGGTCGGCTCTAGAATGGGCCCATGCACATTCCGCTGCTCGCTCTGCACTCACTGCTCCGCTGGGTCGTGCTGGCCCTTGGGCTGACCGCCGCACTGCGTGGCTTCTCGGGCTGGCAGGGTGGCCGCCCGTGGACTCCGGGCGACGCCGCCTGGGGAAAGCGGTTCGCCATCCTGTTCGACATCCAGTTCCTGGTTGGGCTGATCCTGTATGCCGTCACCAGCCCCCTGACCCAACTGGCGCTCCAGGACATGGGCGCCGCGATGAAGAACCCGGCGCTGCGCTACTGGGCCGTCGAACATACGACCGGCATGGTCATCGGCCTGGCTCTGGCGCATATCGGTCGCGCCCGAATCGGGAAAGCCCGCACGGATGCCCAGCGCCATCGCACTGCCGCCATCTTCTTTGGCCTTGCCCTGGTCGTCGTGCTGGTGTCCATTCCCTGGCCGATGGGTCTGAATGCGAGACCGCTGTTCCGGCTGCCCTAGGCATCGTCGCCAACCATGACGTCGCCGATCTCTGCCACCGCAGACGCCCTGCCGGACCTCTGCGGCAGCGCGCCTGCCTACGTGCGCGCCATTGCGCCCTATCTGCCCGGCAAGCCGATTCCCGAGGTGGCGCGCGAACTGGGACTCGACCCTGGCCACATCGTGAAGCTGGCCTCGAACGAGAATCCGATGGGCATGTCGCCCCTGGCCCGCGCCGCCATCACCGAGGCGCTGGCTGGCGCCTCGCGCTACCCTGACGGGTTCGAAGCGGTGCAGGCCATCGCCGCCAGGACCGGCGTAGCCCCGGATCGGGTTGTCCTTGGCAACGGGTCGAACGACCTGCTGGAAATGGTGGCCAGTGTCTTCCTGGCACCTGGCCGGGCCAGCGTTTTCTCGCAGCACGCCTTTGCCGTCTATCCGCTGGCCACGCAGGCCCGTGGCGCGCGGGCCATCGTGGTACCAGCCCGGCAGTTCGGCCACGACCTCGACGCCATGCTGGCGGCCATCACCCCGGAAACCGCGGTGGTGTTCATCGCCAACCCGAACAACCCCACCGGTACCCGTCTCGAGCCCGCAGACCTGCTCCGCTTCCTCAAGACCGTGCCTGTCCGGGTGGCCGTCGTGCTGGACGAGGCCTACAACGAATACCTCCCGCCAGAGGAACGCGCGCACAGCGTGGCCTGGCTGGCGGCCCATCCGAATCTCATCATCACGCGCACCTTCTCGAAGGCCTATGGGCTCGCGGGGCTGCGGGTCGGCTATGGTCTGGCGCACCCGGCCGTGGCCGCGCTGCTCAACCGCGTGCGGCAGCCGTTCAATGTGAACTCGCTGGCGCTGGCCGGAGCCGTGGCCGCGCTGGATGACACGGCGTTCGTGGACGCAAGCTATGCGATGAACTGCGCCGGCATGGTCCAGCTCGTTAAAGGCGTCACCCGCCTCGGCCTCTCCCACATTCCGTCGCACGGCAACTTCCTCTGCGTCGGGATTCCGCGCACGGGGGCCGACCCGCGCGCAGGCGAGGTGTTCCAGTCGCTGCTGCGCCAGGGGGTGATTGTTCGCCCTGTGGCCAATTACCAGTTGCCGGACCACCTGCGGGTGACGATCGGACTGCCGGACGAGAACCAGCGTTTCCTGGACGCGTTGGCCCAGGCGCTTCGCTGAACGGCGCCCCACCCGCCCGGGGACCGCGCTAACGTAGCTGGTACTGTGCCCTCCCGCTCACCGTCGTTCCTGCTGCGAACCCCAGACCGGGGGTGGCTGGCGCTGGACCGTCCGTCCAGCCTGTTCGTGGCCATGCGGCCAGCTGAGGTGGCCGACTGTCTGGCGGCGGCCGAGGCTGCCGCGCAGGCCGGACACTACGTTGCGGGCCTGGTGACCTACGAAGCCGCTGCAGCCTTCGGCCTGGCGGTGCATGCGCCAGACCCGGAAGGTCTGCCGCTGGCGTGCTTTGCCGCCTACCCGCCAGCCCACGTCCGGCCTGTGACACCTGACCTCTCCAATCGCACGGGCGACACGGTCCGGACCTGGGCCCCCACGGTCACGCGGGCCGACTATCTCGCGGCGCTGGCGACGGTGAGGGAGGCGATTGCCGAGGGCGAGACCTACCAGCTGAACTTCACCTTTCGTTTGCGCGCGCCCTTTGATGGCGATGCGCAGTCGCTCTTCCGCCGGCTGGTCTCCGCGCAGGACGGCGGGTGGAGCGCGTGGGTAGATCTGGGCGACCACGCCATCTGCTCCGCGTCACCCGAGCTGTTCTTTCTCCGCGAGCAGGGACGGCTGGAGTGCCGCCCCATGAAGGGGACGGCGGCACGCGGGCTGACCCAGGCGGATGACCAGGCCCGGGCCGACGCCCTGCGGCGCTCGGCCAAGGAGCAATCCGAGAACGTGATGATCGTCGACCTCATCCGGAACGATCTGGGCCGCGTGGCCACGGTCGGGTCCGTCGAGGTGACCTCGCTCTTCGATGTCGAGCGCTATCCGGCGCAGTGGCACCTGACCTCCACCATCAGGGCCGAGGCCCCCCAGGCGTCCCTCGTCGAGCTGTTTGCGGCACTCTTCCCCTCTGGGTCGGTCACCGGCGCTCCCAAGGCGCGGTCGATGGAACTCATCCGGGACCTGGAGTCGACACCACGCGGCATCTACACCGGCGCCATCGGCCTGCTGGAGCCGGGCGGCCGGGCCCATTTCAGCGTGGCCATCCGCACAGCCGTGGTGAATCGTGTGCGGAAGACCGTGGAATTCGGGGTGGGCAGCGGCATCGTCTGGGAGTCTCGCGCCGAGGCGGAGTTCGACGAGTGCCAGCTCAAGGCGGCGATCCTCACGGCCGGAGCCCCGGCCGTCGACCTGCTCGAGACGCTCAGGTGGGATCCGGTCGAGGGGTTCATCCTGCGCGAGCGTCACCTGGCGCGTCTGGCCGGGTCCGCCACCTACTTCGGCTTCGGCGCGCTGGACGGGCCGGCCGCAGACGCACTTGATGCCGCCGTGGCTGGTCGTACCACGCCAGCCCTGGTGCGCCTCACGGCCGGCCCCGGTGGCGTGCAGGTGGACGTGCGCGACCTCGTGCCGCTCCCGTCACCACTGCGCGTGGCGCTGGCGCCCACGCCCGTGACCACCGCTGACCGTTTCCTCTACCACAAGACCACCCAGCGGCAGGTCTACGACGACGCGAGGCAGGCGTGTCCGCAGGCCGACACGGTGCTGCTGTGGAACGAAGCCGGAGAGCTGACCGAAGGCACGGAGGCGACGGTGGTCGTCGAGCTGGATGGCGTCAGGGTCACGCCGCCGGTGTCCTGCGGCCTGTTGCCGGGCACGCTGCGCGCCGAACTGCTGGAGACGGGCGCGATCGTGGAACGCGTCGTCCCGGTGGACGCGCTCGGGCGAGCCACACGCGTGTGGCTCGTGAACTCGGTCAGAGGGTGGATGGAGGTGACGCTGCTGCCGCCGGCTCCTGCTGCGTGAGGCAATGCAGGGTGCCAAGCCCCCACACCAGATCCACGGCATGGATGCCGACAACCTGCCGGTCGGGAAACAGCGCGGCCAGGGTATTCAGCGCCAGGCGATCGTTGGGGTCATTGAAGGTCGGCACGATCACCACGCCATTGGCGATGTAGAAGTTGGCATAGCTGGCCGGCAGGCGTTCGCCGTTCATGACGACCGGGCGCGGGTACGGCAGCGTGACCACCCGGAGGGGGCGCCCCCCGAGGGTCGTCTGCCCCTTCAGCCGGTGCAGATTGTCGAGCGACCGGCGGTGGTTTTCGTCGGCCGGATCCGCTTCATGGGCCAGCACCAGGGTGTCGTCGGCCACGAAGCGCGCAATGTCGTCGATATGGCCGTGCGTGTCGTCACCCACGCACCCTTCGCCCAGCCAGATGGTTCGTGTCGCCCCCAACCAGTCGGCGAACAGCCGTTCGTAGTCGGCCCTCGAGAACCCGGGGTTGCGCACCTGCACATCGCCCAGCAGCCACTCCTCGGTCACGAGCACCAGACCGGACCCGTTCACCTCGATGCCGCCGCCTTCCAGTACCACGCGCCCCAGGCCATCCGGACGCTGGGGTTCAACCCGGGGCAACCCGGTACTCTGCGCGATCACCGCTCCCACGGTGGCGTCCTGCTCCCAGTTGTCGTACTTCGCCCAGCCGTTGAAGGCCCAGTTGAGCAGGTGCACCTGGCCTGCCGGGTCGAGCACGCCGGTCGGCGCCGAGTCGCGCAGCCACACGCGGTCGCTGGGCGCGACGTGCAGCCGCACGCGACCCGCCGGCACGCCGTGCGCCACCAGCCGTTCACGCGCATGGTCGGCGACGCCGTTGCTGTGGCAGAGGACTTCCACGGGCTCATGCGTGGCCAGGACGCGCGCAATCTCGGCATACACCCACGGAATGGGTTCGAGCTTGCCAGGCCAGTCCGGTTCGTGGTGCGGCCAGCAGATCCAGGTGGCGCGATGCGGCTCCCACTCGGCCGGCATGCGCAGGGCGAGGCCGGGCGTGACGTCGGTCAGGGCAGGCATCGGCCGCTCAGCCGAGATACCGGTTGAGGATCGGACCGTAGGCATCCACGCGGCGGTCGCGCAGGAAGGGCCAGTTGCGGCGCACGGTCTCGATGAGTGCCGGGTCGCAGCGCGCCACCAGCACGGCTTCGGCCTCATCCGCCTGCTGGAGGTAGCGCCCGAACGGATCCGCAATGAAGGACTGCCCGAAAAAGGTGAGTCCGTCGGTCCCGGGTTCGTCTTCGTGCCCGATCCGATTGGGTGAGGCGACGTAGACGCCATTGGCGATGGCGTGGGCCCGCTGCGCCGTACGCCAGGCATCCACCTGGGCCGCGCCCCACTCGGCTTTCTCGGCCGGATGCCAGCCGATGGCCGTTGGATAGAAGAGCACCTCCGCACCCATCAGGCTGGTAATGCGCGCCGCCTCCGGATACCACTGATCCCAGCAGATCAGCACGCCGATGGTGGCGTACCGCGTCTTCCAGACGCGGAACCCACCGTGCTCCTGCGTGAGCGGCGCGCCGCCCGCCACCGGCCCATCACCGGGCGTGAAGTAGTACTTCTCGTTGAACAGCGGGTCGTCCGGAATGTGCATCTTCCGGTAGACACCCATGAGCGTGCCGTCCGCGTCGATGACGGCGGCCGAGTTGCGGTACACGCCTGGCGCCTGACGCTCGAACAGCGGCACCACGAGCACGACGGCCAGTTCCCGGGCCAGCGCCTGCATCCGGTCGGTGGTCGGACCAGGCACCGGCTCAGCCAGCCCGAATCGGTCCGCATCCTGCCGCGTGCAGAAATAGGACGTCGCACACATCTCTTTCAGACAGATGATCTGCGCGCCACGGTCTGCGGCCTGTCGCACCAATGCCTCGGCCCTCGCGAGATTGGCCTCACGGTCGGGCGTGGCGTGATCCTGGACGATGCCGATGGTGAAGACGTCTGCACTCACGCCAAGGAGTGTACGACACCTTTGCTACAGTACGGGGAGGTCTGATGCGCACTGTTCCGCTCTCCGCGATTCGCGACGCCGCCAGCGGCATCTACGACGTGGTACGCCGCACGCCCACCGTGCCGCTCGCCCTCACGCCGGCGCTGGAAGACCGTCTGGAAGGCCGCCGGATCTTCCTGAAGCTTGAACTGCTGCAGCCCATCGGCTCCTTCAAGATTCGGGGCGCGTGGAACGCGGTTCGCCTGGCGCCACCCGGGGCCCTCGCCGGGGGCATCTGGACCGTCAGCGCCGGGAATGCGGCTCAGGGCGTGGCGCTGGCCGCCCGTCGCGCGGGCGTACCGTGTACGGTGCTCGTCTTCGACACCGCCCCGCAGACCAAGCTCGACGCCATCACCCGCCTCGGCGCCACCATCGTGAAGGCGCCTTACGACGAGTGCTGGCGGGCGGTGGAGTCCCGTCAGTCAGACCGGGTGCGCGGCTTCTTCGTGCATCCCTTCGACGACGACCAGTTCATTGCGGGCAACGGCACCATCGGCCTGGAGATCCTCGAGGAGGTGCCGGAGGTGGATGCCATCGTCGCCTCACTCGGGGGCGGTGGTCTCCTGGCCGGCATCGCCTCGGCGGTGCGGGAACTGAGGCCCGCCACCCGGATTGTGGCCGCCGAGCCCGAAACCGCCTCGCCCTTCGCGGCGTCGCTGGACGTCGGACACGCCACCCGCTTCGAAGGCTGGACGGCCTCGTTCGTGGATGGCGCCGGCGGCCGCTCCGTACTGCCGTCCATGTGGCCGCTCCTCTCGACGCTCGTTCACCAGTCCGTCGTGGTATCGCTGGCTGACACCGCCTCGGCCATGAAGCTTGCCGCCGAGCACTGCCATGTCATCACCGAGGGTGCGGCCGCCTGCGCGCTGGGCGCCGCCCTGTCCGGTCAGGTCGGCAGGCCCGGCGACCGCATCGTCGTGATTGCGTCGGGCGGCAACATCGATCTGTCCCGGTTCGCGCAGCTCGTTGGCGCGTGCCCTTCCCGGTAACCCCTGTGACCCCACTGCCCCCGCGCATTGCCCGTCTGCGAGACCTCGCCCATGACCTCTGGTGGAGCTGGAATCCGGTCGCCAGGCGCACCTTCCGGTCGCTCGACTATCTGCTCTGGCGCGCCACGGCCCACAACCCCGTCCTGATGCTCGACCGGATCGAGCCGTCCGCACTCAACCGTGCGCAGTCCGACTCGGCCTGGCTGGCGGACTACGACGAGGCGGTCCGGCAACTGGACCTGGCCAGGGGCGCACGCGAAACCTGGTTCGCCCGCACGTATCCGGCAGCCGGCAGCACGGTGATCGCCTATTTCTCGGCCGAGTTCGCAGTGCATCAGTCGTTGCCGATTTACGCCGGTGGCCTGGGCGTGCTGGCAGGCGATCACTGCAAGGAAGCGTCAGACCTCGGTCTGCCGCTGGTCGGCATCGGGTTCTGCTATCCGCAGGGCTACTTCAGACAGCGGATCTCCTCGGAAGGGTGGCAGGAAGAGCACTATGAACGGCTCGACTGGTCGCATGCGCCTGTGGCGCGGGCCCGCCAGGCCGACGGCTCGCCGTGCATCATCACGATCCCGCTTGGGACCCGCACGGTCCTCGCGCAGGTCTGGCAGGTGAAGCTCGGGGGCATTTCGCTCTACCTGCTCGATACGGACGTCGAGGACAACGCGCCGTGGGACCGCGAGCTGTCGGCACGGCTCTACGGGGGCGACCGCGAGACGCGCCTCCAGCAGGAAGTCATTCTGGGAATTGGCGGCGTCCGGCTGCTGACGCAACTCGGCATCGAACCGGCGGTCTGCCACCTCAACGAAGGCCACGCGGCGTTCGTGGTGCTGCAGCGCCTGAACGACCTGTGCGACCGCGGGCTGACCTACGAGGCCGCGCTGGCCGAAGTGCGGCGTACCACCATCTTCACCACCCACACACCCGTGCCGGCGGGGCACGATGCCTTCACCTTTGCGCAGGTGGAAACGCACCTGGCCGGGGTGTGGGGCACGCTGGCCCCGCACCGCGAGCACCTGCTCCGGCTGGGCCTCTACGACAACGGGTCCGGCCCGATGTTCAACATGACGGCTCTGGCCCTGCGGACCGCAGGCGCCGTCAACGGCGTCAGTCAGCTGCACGGCCAGGTGACGCGCGAGATGTGGCATCCCATCTGGCCAGATCTGCCGGTGGAACGCCTGCCGGTGCGCGCCATCACCAACGGCGTGCATGTCCCGACCTGGATGTCTTCCGAGATGGATGGCCTGCTGTCCCGGCACCTCGGCGCCGACTGGCGCGAGCGGCACGACGACCCGGCGCTCCTGGACCGGGTGCTCGCCATCCCGAACGGCGAGCTGTGGGAGGTGCGCGAGCAGTTGCGCGGGTTTCTCTTCCATTTCATCCGCGAACGCACCCGCCAGCGCTGGGCTGGCGAACAGGTCAGTGCGGCCCGGGTCGTGGCAGGCGGCCCGATGCTCGACCGGCGTGTGCTGACCATCGGCTTTGCCCGCCGCTTCACCGGCTACAAGCGCCCCGAGCTGATCTTCTCGGATCCGGATCGCCTGGCGCGGATTCTGTGCGCGCCGGGCAGGGCGGTGCAGATTGTGTTCGCCGGCAAGGCGCATCCGGCGGACGAGGCCGGCAAGCGGCACCTGCAGCACATCTACTTCAGGGCGCTCGACCCGCGCTTCGGCGGGCGCATTGCCTTTGTCGATGACTACGACCTGCATGTCGCCCACTTCCTCGTGCAGGGGTGCGATGTCTGGCTGAATACCCCCAGGAAGCCACTCGAGGCCAGCGGCACCAGCGGCATGAAGGCGGCCCTCAACGGCACGCCGCACCTGTCCATCGGCGACGGGTGGTGGGCCGAAGGGTTCACCGGGACCAATGGCTGGCTGATCGACCCGCCCAAGGCGGCCGACGACGCAGCGCAGGACTGGGCCGACGCCCAGGCACTCTATGCCCTGCTCGAACAGGAGATCGTGCCCGCGTTCTACGACCGGGACGAACAGGGGGTACCGCTGCGCTGGACCCAGGTGGTCAAGGAGTCCATCCGGACCGTCCTGCCCCGGTTCAGTGCCCGGCGCATGGTGAAGGAATACGTGCAGGAGATGTACGCACCGGCGCTCCGACTATAATTGCGCGGTGTCCCGGAAAGCAGTCGTGAAAGCCAAGTGTGCCCTGTGCGGGGCGACGGACGTGTCCGAGCCGCGTGGTGAGGAGCGCTACTGCCGGGACTGCTGGGAGAAAAAGATCGCGGTCGAGGAAATTGTCGCCCGTGAGTTCGCCATCAAACGGTACATCCGGGCCCAGAGTGCCGAGAAGTACCTGATCTACCACTCCACGGCCAAGCGCCCGTGTGGGCAGATCATTGTGGTGGACGACGGATACGATCTGTTCCTGACGGTTGTGCTGTACCCGACGTTCGGATGGGACGAGCCGGCCTACCACCTCGAGGGAGATCCCGAAGGACGTGCCTTCGCGGAGATCCTGGTGGACGTGGTTGCCACCGAGATCATCGAGCCGTGGGGCGGCGGCAAGTGGCACCTGGAAATCTTCCGCTCCGTGAACCCCGAGCCAGAGGACTGGAACGGGGAGATGTAAGTGCCTATAATCTCGTCCGACGCAGCAGTCATACGCGTCTTCTGGAGGATTCGATGAAGCAGCACCGCATGCTCGCATGCGCCAGCGCCATCCTGCTGTTCGCAACTGCGGCAGCGGCTGGCCAGGCCAACAATGCCGCGCCAACCGCGGCACCGGCGGCCGAAGCGCCCCGGCGTCTCATTGCGCCCATCCGCGGTCAGGCCGAACTTGGGTTCACCAAGCCGGCGACCAAGCGCAGCGGTCAGGAAGTCACGACCGTCATCAAGGTGAAGAACCTGTCCAAGACCAACACGATTGTCGGTCTGAAGGTGGACGAGTTCTGGTACGACAAGGCCGGCAACCCGGTGACGGGCGACCAGTATCGGCACAAGAAGCCGCTGATGCCGGAAGAGACGATCGAAGTGGTGCTGCATACGCCGGTCAATCCGAAGATGGACCGGAACCAGTACAAGTTCGAGCACGCCAACGGCGCGATCAAGACCGAGCTGATGAACGACAAGGGCGAACTCGCCAGCGCGGCCAAGAAGAAGTAAGACGGTTCGTTCATGGGCGTGGACCGCTTGCCGGTCCACGCCTCTCTCCTGCCCGGACGCCACCGGCGTCTCCCCTACTTCACGACTATCTGGATATCCCGCCCGATGCCGGCGCCCTTGCCTGCGCTCGAGCGCGCCTCGACGTGGATCACGTACGTCCCCGGCGTCAGGTCCTTGAGGGGAATCTGGGGCGTGTAGCCATACCCCCCGCGCCCAGCCTGCAGTTCGGTCGACGAGCGTTCCTCGCTGGCCTGGAACACGGTGCGGCCATCAGCGGCCCGAACCGTCGTGGACAACTGGATCTTGTGTGACTGGGCCCCGGGCTGGTTCTCGTACACCTCGGCAAAGAGCGCCAGCACGTCATTCCGCTGGAACTCCCGGGTCGCAATGGTCGGCGCCGGCATCAGCGGCGCGATGAGGCCTTCCGACCCCATCGTGGGCGCGTCCGTGGCCGACTGGGCCGTCAACGCCACCCCGCTCATCGAGAGCGGCAGCTTGCCAAAGTCTGGCACGTTCAGGTCGTAGAGCACCGACCCGGTGCGCCCTGACCCTTCTTCCGACGCCGACACGCGAATCTGATAGCGGCCAGGCGGCAGCTCCAGGGACGAGAGCACCCGAATCCCCTTGGCGCGTACCTGCTCGATGACCTCTGGCTTGAAACCCAGCGTCACCTTGCTCCGCTTGCCCGGCCGCACGGTGCCCTTCTGCTCAACGGGGGTGACGACCATATCGAGCAGGTTCTTGAGCGACCCGCCCTCCTCCGTGAACTTGAAGTCCTTCGCCTCGAATTCGACGCTGAGCGCCACTGACGCATTCGGCGCCGTCCCCTTGAACGGGGCGGCAAACACCCGCATCGGCAGTCCGGCCACAGGTATGGGGCTGTTCATCGCCTCGCGCATCGCGGGTGACAGGTTCATCGGGTTGGCCGCATTCCGCGTGGGCGCCTTGCCGGAGGGCGCCGCATAGCCCCGCCTCGAGCGGACCTTCAGGCCGGGCCGCTTCACCTTCACCGTGATCTTGTGGTACTTGCCGTCGCGCTTGGTGCTGGGTGGGTTGTACCCGAGCACGTAGTAGGTGCTGTTTTCGGCCACCAGGCGGTCGAACACGTCCTTGTAGTCATTGCGGTTCACAGCGGCGAACCCGCCAGTCTCCTCGGCCAGGGTCCGCAGACTGTTCTGTGACACCTGGAACTCCGACATCATCGATTGCAACCCGACATTGAGCGACATGTCGCTCACGAAGCCGTCAGCCTCGATGGCATCGGCCATTCCGGTCGCCAGACCACGAGGGTCGATGGCGTAGATGCTCACGTTGGCGCGGGTGGCGGCCCCGATGGCATCACGGACCCCGTCGATGACGGTCGACGAGTCGAGCTTGGACCACGGGTCGGACAGGTCATAGGTGAGGCCTTCACTGATGAGCACCAGGGCCTTGCGGCGCCCGTGGAGGCCGGCCAGGAAATTCGACAGCTGCGTGAGCTGGCCGAGCATACGGCGCGCCTTGTGGCCACGCTCCATCTCTTCCGGGTCCATCACGCTCAACCGGTTCGAATTCACGGGATTCGTGCGGCCCACGGAAGGATTGGACTCAGTGGCACCACCGCCGCGGTTGTAGGCGTCCAGTCGCGAGAGGGTTTCCGACCGGAGCTTCTCACCCACGAAGCGGTCAATCGAGGCCAGCAGGAGACGGCGATTGTTCGTGAATTCCTGCCCGAGGTCCGACCGCCCGGACGTATGGACCACGGCGGCGACGTCGTTGTCGCCCAGTCGACGCTCGATGAACTGCCGCGCCGCGGCCTTCACCCGGGCGGCACTCAGCGCGTCGGTGTGCAGACTGTCGAGCACAATCATGTAGACACGACCATCAACCCGGCTGTTCACCTGGACGTCGGGCTCGATGGGTGCGCTGGCGAAGAGCAGCTGGTCGGGACGGGTGACCGGTAGATTCACCTGGGTGAACACCGAGATCGGCTGCGGCTTCCCGTCCTCCAGAATCTCGAAGTCGTCCTGGGTCAGGTTGTCGACAAGCTTCCCCTTGGCGTCGGTCACCAGGGCGTCCACTTCAACGAAACTCACCTCCGCCCGGAAGGTCACCGCAGGGGAGGACGGGACCGGCGGCGTGCCTTGCTGCGCGGTCAGCGCAACCAGGGCGGTTGTGGCAAGCACTAGGGCAAGCGGAATGCGTTGGCGCATGTTGGTCACCTCGGACAGGGCGGCTCAGGGATTATAGGGCCAGACCTTTTTCCACCCCGTAGCGTCATAGACGACAGGCCCGCCGATTCGGACGTTCCGGACAGGCCTATACTCGACCGTTATGGCCCTTGACATCCCCGCAATCCAGCAGGCCCTTGCCCTTGACGGGCTGGACGGCTGGCTGCTGTACGACTTTCACGGCTCGAACCCCATCGCGACCCAGTTGGCCGGCCTCGCCTCAGGCGGCCATCTCACGACGCGGCGCTGGTACTACCTGATTCCAGTCAGCGGCGCGCCCCGGGGACTCGTACACGGTATCGAGCGCCACAATCTGGACGCGCTGCCGGGCGAGAAGGCGGTCTATGTCGATCGCGCCTCGCTCGACGCGGGGCTGACCAGCCTGCTGTCAGGCCTGACCCGCGTCGCCATGGAGTACTCCCCCGGCGGGGCCATTCCCTACCTGTCCCGCCTGGATGCGGGCACGGCCGAGGCTATCCGCGCCCGTGGCGTCACCATTGTCTCGTCAGGCGATCTGGTGGGCCGGTTCGAGGCCACCTGGTCCCCGGATCAGCTCGACACGCATCGCCACGCCTCGGCTGCGCTTTACCGCATCAAGGATCGCGCGTTTGCGGCCGCAACCGCGGCCCTCAGTGCGGGAACGGCGATGACCGAGTTCGACCTGCAGCAGCAGATGGTCGCATGGTTCGCGGACGAGGGCCTGGTGAGTGACTCGGCGCCGGTGGTAGCGGTCGGCAGCAATGCCGGCAATCCCCATTACCTGCCGGGGCCTGAGGGGAGCCGGCCGATTGTACGGAACGAGATTCTGCTGCTGGACCTCTGGGGCAAGCTCGACCGGCCGGGCGCCGTCTTCGCCGACATCACGTGGGTGGGCTTCACCGCTGCGGTCGTCCCGGAACGGCATGCCAGTGCCTTTGCCGCGGCGGCCGGGGCCCGGGATCGGGCCGTGGCCCTCGTGCAGGAGGCGGCCCGCGCCGGACGGGACCTGCGGGGCTGGGAAGTCGACCGTGCCGCTCGCCAGGTCCTGGTCGATGCCGGCTATGCCGGCCAGGTGCTGCACCGGACCGGCCACAGCCTGGGCGAGGCGGTCCACGGAAACGGCGTCCACATCGACGACTTCGAGACGCACGACGACCGCCGCATTCTGCCCGGCTGCGGCTTCACGATCGAGCCGGGCGTCTATTTCGACGACTTCGGTGTCCGGACCGAAATCAATGTGTATCGGGACGCCCACGAGGCCAGCGTGACCGGCCCCGTGCAGGCCAGCATCCTTCCGCTCGTGTGATGTAATAGATCGTCGGGCCGAACCCGTCGAATCCTGGAGGCAGTTCATGTCCAATCGGAAGACGTCGCTCTTCTACGCGCTGTTGATTGCGGTGGTTTCTCTGGCCGTCGGC
>JAKFYA010000262.1 GCA_021731095.1 Acidobacteriota bacterium
CCACGATTCCTCGTGAAGTTGGCACGGACACTCAGCCGTTGGTCGGGTGTGAGCGCATGGTCAAGCTTGCCCAGCAGCGTCGTGACATTTTCGTGGCGGGGATACTGCCCTTCGAGCGCGCCAAGATCGGCAATGCCCAGTTCCGGCACAGCCACGCCTGCGACAGGCCTGGCGAAACGAATGGTGAGGGGGGTCGTCTGCCGCTGCAGGTCTGCAGCCACAAAATAGAACGTCCGGTCCCGGAGAAGCGGTCCCCCGGCACTCCCGCCCCCCGTGTGACGCACAAGCCCGACCGGGGCATTCCCGAACGCATCGTCTGCGGTGAGGGCGTGATGTCGCAGGAAGTACGCCAGCGACCCATCGCGCGCATTGCCTCCCGACTTGGTGATGACATTGACCATGCCACCATTCGAGCGCCCGGCCTGGGCGCCCAACCCGCCGGCGCTGACCTCGAACTCCTGGACCGCCTCAAGCGGAACGGTGAAATTGCGCGTCTCGATGGACCCGAAGAACTCCCCGAAGAAGTTGTTCGTGAAGTCGGCCCCGTCCACATTGAGGGCCAGATAGTCACCGGGCTGTCCCGCCACGCGGAACGTGCCCCGTGTGCCGACAATCGACTGTGCCGTCGCCGACAGCAACGCGAAGTCGCGATAGTCGCGGCCGTTGCTCGGCAGGCTCATCAGCGCATCACTGCCAATCGAGGACCCGAGCGAGGGCGACGCATCACCAGTCGCCACAACAGACACCGACTCGCTCACGCCGGCCACCCGAAGCACCACGTCGGCCACGAGCACCTGCCCGACAGCCAGCGGCAGACGGTCACTGGTGGCACGCATGAATCCGGATCGTTCGGCCACGAGAATATATGTACCCAACGGCATGAGGGGGGCCGAGTACCGTCCATCCACCCCGGACAGCGTGGTCCGCGTGAATCCGGTCTGCGCTTCGCGTAACGTAACGGCCACTCCGTCCAGCACGGCCCCTGTCTGGTCGCGCACCGTTCCACGCACTTCGGCGCGGTCCAGGGTCTGCGCAGCAAGCGGCATCGCCACGACCATGGCAAGTACGACGGTACACGCCGTCAGCGGCTTCAGAATCCACATGTGAGCTGACTCCAATGGGGCGGCACGACACCCGGGACTGCGGCAGGATGGAAGAACCCCTCCTGAAGGGTCCGTCACCTGAATTGACACTGTCAAGATTTTTCCCTCTCGGGTATAGTCTTGACGCTGTCAACGCTACTGGTGCGGCGGTCGGTGGTGCCACACCATTCTCTGCGTGCCGAGGCGGGCGCACGTGCCAGCACTCCGATTGGGCCTGGCGCGATGCCTGCACACAGCCATTCCACGCAGGAACAGTACAGTCCTCTTAGATGGCTCAGACGCCCGTCACGACTCCGGACACCCGGTTCTTTGGCAAGAACATCCCCCTCTGGCAGCAGTTGCTGCCGTGGGTCATCACCATCGCCTGCCTGGGGTATCTGTATGCCAGCCTGGACGCCGCCGCAGCCCGACAGGGCCGCGCACTGTTTCCCTATCTGGCCGGCATCTTCGCCAGCGTCAGCTGGATGCGCTGGCTGGGCCTGATGATTCCGTACTCCCTGGCCTTCTTCCTGTTCGACACCCTGATCCTCTGGCGCGTCCTGAACTGGTTCAATACGACGATCTCGTATGCGGACATCATCCCGGTTCGCGCCAGTTCCTACATCCTGTCCATTCTGAACGAACAGCTCAGCAAGGGGGCCGTGGCCCTCTACCTCCACCGACGCGCAGGCGTGCCTGGCTGGGAAATCGGCTCAAGCATGCTGTTCATCATGTTCTGCGAGTTCTACTACCTGCTCACCTTTGCCACGGCGGGTGTCCTGCGCCAGTGGGAGCGCTTCCCTGAGATCTTCCACATCATTCCGTGGATGGCGCTCCCGGCAGCGCTCGTCTTCGCGGTCTTCCATCTCTACGTCACCGGTCGCATCCTGCCCGGCGTAACGCTTCGCGACAAGCCGATCTTCCATGCGTTCCGGAAGGCCAGGCTCTGGCACTACGGCGTTGTCGTGCTGATGCGGATGCCGATGATGTTCGGTGCCGCCATCGTCTACACCTTGGCGTTGCGCCTCTTCGGCATCGAGGCCTCGTTTGGCCTGATGCTCGGTTACCTGCCAGTCATCTACTTCGGCGCCACCATGCCAGGACCCATGCGGTCTGTGGCGATTGTGCTCTGGGTGATCCTGTTCCCGGAGACACCTGGCGAGATTACCGCCTTCGGTTTCGTCCAGCACAACTTCTTCATCCTGTTCAACGCGGCCATTGGTCTGGTGTTCCTGCGGAAGGCGATGCGAGCGACTTTTGGCGCAACTGTCTCACACTCATGACGAGCCGCTGCCCCATCGACACCAGTGTGCTGCCGACCAGCAGCCAGCAGAGCAGCGTCAGCGCCGGACTCAGAAACGCGAGACCGAGACGAATCATCGTGTCGCCGCAGAGAGGAAAGAAGTAGAGGACCCCGTTGTATCGGCCCAGAGAACTCCCCCGCAATCCGTGGTGGCGATGGAGCCAGTAGGAGTCGAGCAGGTATTGCGCGAACGCCGCCACGACCAAGGCTGGAAGGATGGCAGGGAAGACACCTCGCATCACGCCACCAACCAGCCCGCTGACCACGAAGAGAAAGTCGGTAGTGTGATCAAACGTGCCACCAAGAGCCGTGGCCGTACCCGTCCTGCGCGCCAGTGGCCCATCCAGCAGGTCGGTGACGATGGCAAGCGGCAACACCAGCGCAGCGACCAGCGGCGCGGTTCCTGCCGACGAGGCCAGCAGCAGGCCGATTGGCAGGATGAGCAGGAAGCGGATGGCAGTCAGCGCATTGGCCATGACGGTACGGGGGCGTCGCGTTCAATCGGGCAAGACAACGAATATCGAGGATTATACGTTCGCGCAAGATCGGTCCCGCTGCTCAGGCCGGACCGCTGTGGCCTGACGATGTCCGTCCGGCCTGATGTCCGCAGTGCTGAAGTCCGGCTGCAATCAATCGTGAGGGAGTCATGAGAAAGCTGTTGTCGATGGTCGGCGTCCTTGTCGTGGCGCTGGTCCTTTTCGTGGGCTACACGCGCGCCTTCGGCTTCAATCCCAGCGCCGTGGCACCTGGGCTGTGGGTGAAGGGCGAGGAAGTGACCGACCGGGTTACGGACTGGTCCTTCGGTGCCTCAGTCAAGGGGCTGACGGCGGTCGAGACCAGGCAGTGGTTCGCGCCGTTCATCGCGCACTCCGTCACCACCACCCGCTTCCACTTCAAGGACCAGATGTATCTGGCATCCGGCTATCCAGCCGGCATCAAGATTCCCGATGGACGGCACTGGAACCGGAACGTGCTGGCCGATCCCCATATCCGCGTCAGGCTCGGGAACAAGATCTATCCCGTCAAGCTCCGGTATGTCGAAGACGGACCGAAGCGGCAGGAACTGCTGACGGCCTTCGGGCAGATGTTCTTTGCGCCCGGCTTCTTCCTGCACGTGTGGCAGGTGGAGCCCGACGACGAAGGCCGCACGAAGTGACCACCATCCGTCCGCGCGCAGACTTTTCCACGTCCCTTCAGGCAAGGAGGCCCCTGTGAACTGGTTGAACAACGTTTTGAGTGCCCGGAATCTCATGCTGGTGGCACTCGTGGCTGGCGCAGTCGTGATGTTCCGTGCCAACGCCGCTCAGGAGAACATCAAGGCCAATGACGCCCTGCTGGTGCCAATCATCGTCCTGCCAACGGTTCAGCCTGTGAAGGATCAGGTGCTGCTGTTCAAGGCATCCAACATTTCAGAAGCGCCCGTCAGTTTCAGACTGAGTCTTTTCAACGAGCGCGATCCACTGGCCGTGAAGAGGCAGGACTTCGCCAAGGTCGGTCCCGGGAAGACGGTCACCTACTCGTACGTGCCGCCCACCACGCAGATCGACGTGAACGGCACGACGGTCGAGGCCCCGGAGAGCGTCCGCGCCTTCTTCGAGCCGCTCCCTGGGGACAACCAGAACGCCATCCGACGTGTGGTTGCAAGTGTCCAGCTGATGCGCGTACAGGCTTCGGCTAGCGGTGTCCCCGTCCTCGATGCACCGATTCCGGTGCCGCTCGAGCGATGCCGGTTCGAGCCGAAGAACTTCGTGCCCTACAAGGGTGGCAAGTGGGTGTGGAACTGTGCACCCGCCATTCATCCCACGATGGAAGGCCTTGAGGGACAGCAGAACAGGCGCTGACCGCATAAACCCGGCGTGGCGCATTGACGTCACGCCGGGTATTCTAGGCTCCATCGGATCCACATGCAGAAAGCCCGCTACAGCACCGCGTTCGTCACCGTGTCGGCCATGCTCTGGGCACTTGATGCCCCGTTCAGGAAGTTCCTCAGTGCCGGCTTTCCGTCGCTCACCATCGTGCTCATGGAGCACCTGCTGATTGCGTGCTGTGTCCTGCCCCTCTTTCTGCCACGGCTCGCGGAACTGAAGCATCTGAGCTGGAAGGACTGGCTCTGCGTGGCCTTTGTCGGCTTCGGCGGCTCCGCCTCGGCAACCGCCCTCTTCACACAGAGCTTCCACTATCTCAACCCGAGCGTCGCCATCCTGCTGCAGAAGCTGCAACCGCTCGTGGCCATCGTGCTCGCATCGGTCCTCCTTCGCGAGACGCTCTCGCGACGGTTTCTTGGATGGGCGGCGGTCGCCATCGGGGGGGCCTACCTGGTGTCGTTCCCGGGCCTGATCCCGAAGGGCGTCACGCTCGGGCCTGACCTGTTCGGCGTGATGCTGGCCCTGGGCGCCGCGATCTTCTGGGGCGGCTCGACGGTCCTCGGCCGGTTCGTGCTGAACCATGTCAGCTTCCAGATGATGACGAGCCTGCGCTTCCTGTCCGGACTCGGCTTTCTCGTGGTGGCGAACGCTGCCACCGGGACGTTCAGCGCGGTGGGCCGAGCCACGCCTCACGACTGGCTGTTTGTCTTCATCATCGCGATCCTGGCTGGCTTCCTGTCACTCCTGCTCTATTACTACGGGCTCCGCTCCACCAGAGCCTCAGTCGCCACCCTCTGCGAAATGGCATTCCCCCTGACCGCCGTGGTGGTGAACTGGGTCTTTCTCGGGGCATCGCTGTCGGCCATGCAGCTCCTGGGCGGCGCCATGCTGATGCTGGCCATCGTGCGACTGGGCGTCGAAGGTGATGAGGACGTCGAAGACGAGCTGATCGCCGTCAGCGGTTGATCGCTGACGCAGGGCTCGAGCGTTCGGCGCCCTAGCTCCGAAGCTTCCCGAACGCGGCGGCCATGGATGTCGATGGTGCGGCTGGCGACGGGCGCTGAGGCTGTGACCGCCCGCTGCCTGGCCCCCGTCCAGCGCTGCCACCGCGACCTGCGCCATCATTCCGCTCCGGCTTCCCGCCCGTCACTGGCACGGGGTCCTGCAGTTTCATCGTCAGGGCCACGCGTCGGCGCTTGAGGTCCACTTCAACCACTTTCACTTTCACGATATCGCCAGCCTTCACCACCTCGCGCGGATCCTTCACGAAGCGATCGGCAAGCTGCGACACGTGAACCATGCCGTCCTGATGTACGCCGATGTCCACGAAGGCCCCGAAGTTCGCCACGTTGGTCACGACGCCCTCAAGCACCATGCCCGGCTGGAGGTCAGACAACGCCTCCACACCATCCTTGAACGAGGCCGTCCTGAACTCCGGACGAGGGTCGCGGCCCGGCTTCTCCAGCTCG
The DNA here is from genome assembly GCA_021731095.1 of Acidobacteriota bacterium. Classification (GTDB taxonomy): domain Bacteria; phylum Acidobacteriota; class Vicinamibacteria; order Vicinamibacterales; family UBA2999; genus JAKFYA01. The sequence continues at coordinate 5,720 of JAKFYA010000262.1, forward strand.
AGCAGGATGTCTCTGACCGTTGGCACGCCGAACTGCGTGTCGGCAAAGTCCTCTGGCTTCAGCGTCCGGAGCACCGCCCCCTTGCCGACCAGCTCGTGCACCGGGAGACCGGTCCGGCTGGCGATGCGTTCAACCACCGGGTACGCCTCCGGATGAACGGCAGACGCATCAAGTGGATTGTCGCCGGTCATGATGCGAAGAAAACCGGCAGCCTGCTGGAACGTCCGCTCGCCGAGCCTCGGGACCGACAGCAACTGCTGGCGAGTCCGGAAAGCCCCGTTGGCATCGCGAAACGCGACGATGTTCTTGGCGAGCGAGCCGGTCAAGCCCGAGATTCGTGAGAGCAGAGGCACCGACGCCGTGTTGACGTCCGCGCCGACGGCGTTCACGCAGTCCTCGACCACCGCGTCCAGTTTCCGCGCCAGCTGGACCTGACTGACATCGTGCTGATACTGCCCGACGCCGATGGCCTTCGGTTCGATGCGCACAAGCTCGGCCAGCGGATCCTGCACTCGGCGCGCGATGGAGACGGCGCCACGCAGCGACACATCGAGATCAGGGAACTCCTGCGCTGCCAGCTCCGAGGCGGAGTACACCGACGCGCCGGCCTCGGAGACGACCACCTTGGTCAGCGGCAGGTCGACCTGCTGCTTCATCAGGTCGCCAGCCAGCTTGTCTGTCTCGCGAGATGCCGTGCCGTTGCCAATGGAAATCAGCTGCACCCCATGTTTTCGACAGAGGGCACCGAGCGTGCGCAGCGTGCCGTCCCAATCGTTTCTGGGCTGGTGCGGGTAGACCGTCGCCGTGTCGAGGACCTTTCCGGTGCCGTCCACGACTGCCACTTTCACGCCAGTGCGGATGCCGGGGTCCAGCCCCATCGTCACCCGCTGCCCCGCAGGGGGTGCCAGAAGCAGATCGCGCAGGTTCTGGCCGAACACCCGAATGGCCTCGGCCTCTGCGCTCTCCCGAAGCCGCTGCTCAAGATCGGACTCGAGCTGCGTCATGAGCTTGATCTTCCAGGTCCATCGCACGGTCTCGGCCAGCCATGCATCGGCCGCTCCGCCTGAGGGCACGATTCCCGCCTTGCCGGCGATGCGACGCTCTGGCACGCCTGGCCCTTGGGCCCCCTCGACGTCTGGCATGGCCACCGCGAGGCGAAGGATCCCCTCGTTTCGACCTCGTAGCAGAGCCAGCACGCGGTGGGATGGCACTTTGCAGAGCGACTCGGTGGCACTGAAGTAGTCCGAGAACTTGGCGCCCTCGTCCTCCTTGCCAGGGACGACGGAGCTCCGCCATTCACCCTGCTGCCAGACCAGTTCCCGCAGACCACCCACCAGCTCCGCGTCTTCGGCAAACCGCTCCATCAGGATCCAGCGAGCGCCCTCAAGGGCGGCGCTCACATCAGGTACCCCCTGGTCGGGATTGAGGAACCCTGTCGCCACGGTCTCGGGCACGAGGGAGGCATCCCCCAGTAACTGCAGGGCCAGCGGCTCCAGCCCTGCCTCCCGGGCAATCTGCGCCTTGGTGCGACGCTTCGGCTTGTACGGCGCATAGAGGTCTTCCAGGCGAGCCTTGGTCTCGGCGTCCCCGACGGCCCTGGCCAGCTCAGGTGTCAGCTTGCCCTGTTCCTCGATGCTCTTGAGCACCGCCGCACGACGCTCTTCCAGATCACGCAGATAGGTCAGACGCTCCTCCAGCAGGCGGAGTTGGGTATCGTCCAGCCCTCCAGTGACTTCCTTGCGGTAGCGGGCAATGAAGGGCACGGTGGCCTTGTCGTCAAGCAGGGCCACCGCCGCGTCAACCTGAGGCACACGGACCTGTAGCTCCGTGGCGATGCGTTCGTTAATGGACACGTGAGGATTCCAGGTAAGGCAGAAGGAGATTCGGGTGGAGAAGGAGGAGGTCTGCCGTGATTGTAACGCGGTCCGACACGCAAAAGGCCGCCGGTTCCCGGCGGCCTTCTGGACCTTCTTGCGCGCGAACCCCGTGCGGGATCGCTCGGCTACTTGGCCTTCTTCGTGAAGTCGTAAAACTCGGAGGTATCTTCCTTCATCTCCGGCTTCAGCCCCTTCTTGATCATCAGGTCGGTCAGCAGCGCAATGGCGTCAGGACGCTTGCCGACCATGCCGATGAAGAGGTCTTCGCCATTGGCCACCTGCAGCGGCGTGAAGCCCTTCTTGTTCTTCAGTCCCACATCTGCCCCGTGGTCAACGAGCAGCTTGATGATCTCGTTCGAGCCCCGATGCACGGCGCCGTGCAGCGCAGCCTCTCCGGACTTGTTCTGTGCATTGGGATCGTAGCCCAGTCCGACGATGATTTTCAGGACAGCGAGCCCTTCGGCATTCGTGCCGCTGTCTTCGTTCGGATTGAACATGTCAACACCCGACGCGGCCATCAGCGCATTGGTCCCCGTACTGTTCACCGCCTTCGGATCCGCCCCCGACGCCAGGAGCAGCTTCACCATCTCGGCATCGCCCCCCTTGGCGGCCAGCAGGAACGGCGTTGCATCAGGTCCGAAGAATCCACGGAATCCATCGGCAAAGAACTTCGTGTTCCGGATGTCGACCTTCGCGCCCTTCCCGATCAGCAACCGGGCCAGATCCAGCCCGCTCATGTTGCCCGTCGCGACTGGATGGGGAAACTGCCCGATATTCAACGTACGCACCCGCACCAGCTGGTGCAGGGGTGCGAACCCGATCTTCATCTGATTGACATCGGCACCGCGCTCCACCAGCAGCGCAGCCAACTCGAAGTGCTTGTTGGCAATGGCCATGGTGAGCGTTCCCATCCCCTGGGGCGTCTCATCGCCGATGTTGGCGCCAGCGTCCAGCAGGGCCTTCACAGCCTCGATGTGGCCAGCCTGCACGGCAAACTGGAGGGCCGTGAACGCGTCAACGCGAGGCGCAATCCGCTTGTAGATGCTTTCGCCGTCCGTAATGCTCTTGTCCGCCTGCGGACCACGAGACACCATGTTCAGATCGGCACCGGCCTTGATGAGAGCCTGAACCACATCGGCATGCCCTTCGGCCGCGGCCCACATCAACGCCGTCTGGCCACGCGTCTCTTCCCTGGCATTGATCTCGGCGCCGTTCCCGGCCAGGACCTTCACCACCTCACGCCGGCCGGCGCGGGCCGCGGCCATCAGCGCCGTCTCTCCGCCGGCCAGTGCCCCCTTCAGATTGGCACCGGCTTTCAGCAGTCGTCCCACCACCGCGGCATTGCCGGATTCCGCAGCCAGTGAGAGCGGCGTGACCCCGTACTGATTCGCGCTGTTGACCTTGGCTCCAGCGCCAATGAGCGCCTCCACCATGACGAGGTCGCCGCGGTGGGCGGCCCAATGCAGGGCGGTCGACCCATCGCCCTCAGCCGCATTGACATTGACCTTCTGCTGCACCAGAGCCCGCACGGCGCTCACATTTCCCGCGCGAGCAGCCTCCAGCAACGGCACGGCACGCGCGGCCGCGCCTGCCAGGCTGGTGACCAGGAGCAGGGCAACGCACGACAGGGGCGATATCCAGCGCTTCATGGTCTTCACCCTACAGACCGGCCAGTCGGCCGGTGCTATCGCCAAGTGTCTCGAGCCGCACATCCACGGCATCAAGCACACTCAGCGCCACGTTCATGAACGGCGTGTCGAACGTGGCCTTGAGGTGCCCGGCCGGCTTCAGCCGGCCAGACGCCTTCCCGGCAACCACCACAGGCAGGTTGTGGGGGCTGTGCATGTTGCCGTCCCCCATCCCGCCGCCAATCAGCACCGCGGCATGATCGAGCAATGTGCCATCGCCATCCGGCGTCGACGACATCTGTTTCAGCAGATGACCGACCAGTCCCACATGGTAGGCATCAACCTTGGCCTTCTTCGCCACCTTCTCGATCTGGTTTCCATGATGCGAGATATCGTGGTGCGCCTCGGGCACGCCCAGCTCCGGATACGACCGGAGGCTCAGCTCGCGCGCCAGCTGGAAGGTCACGACCCGCGTCATGTCCGTCCGGAACGCCAGGTAGGTCAGGTCAAACATCAACTTGGCGTGATCCTCGAACAGGGCCGGAATGCCGAACGGCTGCTCGATGGCCTCTATCGCCTCGTTCTTCCGGTTGCCTGTCTGCTGGATGCGGCGCTCGACATCCCGGACCGCATCCACATACTCCTCCATCACCTGCCGGTAGGCCGCGCCGACCGACTTCTGGAGACGCACGAGATCTCCCGTGAGGGAATCGAGAATGCTCTGCTCCCGCTTCATCCGCGCCAGACGCTGGGACCCCGTCCCGCCCTCGCCGAAGAGGCGCTCGAACACGACGCTCGGGTTGGTCTCCATCGGCAGGGGCCGATCGACCGAGGCCCACGAGAACGTGTTGATGTAGGTGCAACTGTAGCCCCCTTCGCACCCGCCCACCGTGTAGTTCGGCTCCAGGGCCAGTTCCAGCGACCGGAGTGGCGTGTCCTTGCCCAGCACGTCAGCCGCAAATTGATCGGCCGTACGGCCGGCTCGCAGGTCGGCGCGTTCAGTTCGCTTGGCTCTGACACCGCTCAACCAGCACCCGCTGACGCGCGAGTGTGGCCCTGAGCCGGCGTCCAGAGGGTCGCCCTGAATGTTCGCGGTGCCGCTGACGACGCTGAACTGGTCTTTGAAGGCAGCCAGCGGACGAAGCGACGGAGAGAGCGTGAAGTTCTTGCCGGTATCCGATGGCACCCAGTCGCGGAGGATCACGCCGTTCGGCAGATAGACCACGGCGAGGCGATTGGTTGCGACCGTCGCGCGTTCAGATGCGGTTGCAAAAGCCGGGACCATGGCGTCAAGCATGGGCAAAGACAGCGCGGCCCCGACACCCCGGAGAATCGTGCGTCTCGGAAGAGCGAGTCTCGACATGGCCATCAACGGTCTCCTACTTTTCGGCGCCGGCGGTGCGGCGCATCTGGAACGGAACACTACGAACGACGCCAACCACGAGTGCAGACAGCTTCAGGTTCTGCGGCCGGGCATCCGCGACAATCCTGCGAATGGCCGGCATGTCAGCCGGGTCAACACCGCGGCCGAGGGCATAGGTCATCAGCTTCCTGGTCACCGTCGACGCGAAGATGTCAGGATTGCGGAGCAACATCGTCCTGAAGGTGTCCAGGCCGTCAAACTTCGAACCATCCGGCAGACTGCCAGAGGCATCTATCGGCGTGAACGACTCGTCCCTCGTGCGCCACTGGCCGACGGCATCGAAGTTCTCCAGCGCGAACCCGGGCGGGTCGAGCATCGAGTGGCAACCGGCGCACACCGGGTTCGCACGGTGTTTGGCAATGCGCTCACGCACCGTCGGAACAGTGCCGTGGTTTCCGTCCTGCTCTTCCTGAAGTGGCGGCACGTTGGCGGGCGGATCGGGGGCGGGTGTTCCGAGAATGTTCTCGAGAATCCACTTGCCGCGCAGCACCGGTGAAGTACGGTTCGGACGCGAGGTCACCGTCAGAATGCTGGCGTGACCGAGGAGCCCGCGACGGTGGCTGTCTGGCAGGCTCACTTTCCTGAACTCGGCACCGTAAATCTTCGGAATGCCGTAGTGGCGCGCCAGACGCTCATTGACGAAGGTGTAATCGGCCGTGAGCAATTCGATGACGCTCTTCTCCTCCCGAAGGATGCTGTTGAACAGCAGCTCTGTCTCTCTCCTCGCCGCCTCGCGGAGCGAGTCATCGAAATTGGGGAAGAGTGGCAGGTCAGGCCGCTGAGCCTGCAGGTTGCGCAGCATCAGCCACTGCCCCGCGAAGTTGTCGACCAGGGCCGACGACTTCGGGTCCTTCAGCATGCGTCGCACCTGCTGCTCAAGCACCAGAGGCTGTCGGAGCTGCCCGGTCGCCCCGAGCTGAATCAGCGTCTGGTCCGGGATGCTGCTCCACAGAAAGAAGGACAGGCGCGAGGCCAGTTCGAGACCACTGATCGCGTAGGTCGCATTCGGCGCTGCGCCGGAGGGGTCCCGCTCGACGCGGAACAGGAACTCGGGACTGACCAGCAGGCGCTGGAGCGCCGCCTCGACACCAGTCTCGAATCCACCTTGCGCAGCCCCGGCTTTGAAGACGGCAACAAGCGGTGCCGTATCCTCCGCCGTCACGGGGCGACGGTAGGCATGACGGGCCAGCCTGCCAAGGATGGTGGCCGCACAGACCGGTTCCTCTGCTTTGGTCCGTGGATAGCAGGAGAACACCCGTGCGCGACTGGGCGTCTTGCCCGCCGTGCTCGTATCGCCGAGGGGACCGACGATGGTGACCATGTCCAGGAAGGGCTGGTAGATGGTGTTGTGCGGCTGTCCGATGACGCCGTTCAGGAAGTAGGGGCGCTGGAACCGGTCGTACGCCGAGTCGATTTCCTTGATGCCCGGCAGCTTCGCGAAGGTCACGCCAATGTCGTGGGGCCCCGCCCTGAGTGGCATGCGTACCTTCCAGGTACGCTCGCCCGCTGGCCGAGGGTCCTTGCGTGGCTCCAGGGGAAAGGACTTGACGCGTTCCCCATCCACCAGCACCTCAAGGTGGTGCGTATCCATGAAGCCGGTGCTGCCGTCGCATTCCCCGCCAAGCCGGCACAGCAGTTCGATGCGGAACTCGTATTCGCCTTCCCGAGGAAACTCGTGCCGGATGCGCATGCCGCCCCGGGTGCCGAACGGGAGACCATCGGCCCGCAGATACTGGTTGGTCGTCTCGGGCATCCGGAACTCGACCATCGCAGGCACGGGGAGCGGGCTGCCAATTGCGGCACGGCTGACACGCCTGGCCGTCGCCAGATATTGCTCAAGTCGCGACTGGCTGATCTTCAGAACCCCGGCGATGTTGTCGAAGCCATAGCTCGCGTCGTCCGCGGGCAACATCGCGGTGACATCAAGCTCCAGGCTGAGCAGGTCACGGACCGCGTTGCGATACTCGGCCCGATTCAGCCGATGGAACGCATCGGTGCGACCCGGATTGGGATTGGCCCGTCCTTGCTGATCCAGCGTGCCTTCGAGGGACCCGATGAAGGCTGCCACCTGCGCAGCCTCTGGGCGCGGCCGTCCCGAAGGAGGCATCAATCCTGCGCGGAGCTTCGCAATAACCTTCTCCCAAATCTCCGGGTGTTCCGCCACAGCCGTGATGTCGACAGAATCGAGCGCCAGACGGCCAGCGTTGCCCTTGTTGCGCTCGTTGTGGCAGGTCACGCAGTACGTGTCGAGCATCGCCCGGTGCGTGGGTCCAGGAGCGGGAACGACGGGTCTGGTCGCGGAGAGAGGAAGGGCCCCACGGCGTGCCTGGGCGGCAGGTGCCGGGTGAGCCACCGCGCTCAACACCAGAGCCAGGGCAACAGTTGTGACAGACACCCTCTGCATCATTCGCACCTTATCGCTCTTCGGCTGGTCGGAACAGACACGGTGCCGGCATCGGCCGGGGTACGGGTCCGCTACGGACCAAGCCTAACGCCATTAGGGACTGCGATCCAACTACGATCTGATCCCCTGTGCCCTGAGAGACATCCCGCGACAATTCAGGGCCAGTCCGGCAGATGCGGTCAATTTCCGCAGACAGCGCTATCCTGCTGGTGCCCGATGCGCACTTGTCGTCCTCCTCAGCCACGTTCCGCCCCATCCGCATGACCTTCGGCGCCCGCACCGTTCTTCTGGTCGGCCTGGTGGCCGCCATCAGCCTCGCCTTGTGGCATCTGGATCTGGCAGCAGTCGGGCGGGCCTTCACGGGCATGTCGTGGGGGTGGGGACTCACCGCCGCTGCGGTCAATCTGACCGGACTCGTCGTCGATGCCTGGCGATGGCGGTTCGTCATCACGGCGGAGCGGCCCGTGCCGTTGCGTCATACATTCCGCGCACTCGTGGCGGGTGTCATCGGCAACGTCGTCATGCCTCTGAAGCTCGGCGACGGCGCCCGCACGCTCTTGATCTCGCGCAGCGACGGCCTGTCTGCGGCCACCGCGCTCACGACAGTCCTTCTCGACCGGCTGATCGACTCGGCAACCCTGCCCCTCTTCGTGGGCCTGGCAAGTCTGGTCCTGCCCCTCCCGGCCTCCATCACCAAGTACCGGCCGTTGATGTGGCTGATCGTGATCGTGACCACGTTGCTGATCACGCTGGCGGGCTACCTGATTCGCCGGCAGCCGGTGCGGGAGGCGTCACTCGAAACCGGGCGGACGCTGGAGCGGGTGTTGGCCGGACTGGCGGCGCTGGGGCACGCCTCGCGGCTGGTGAAGCTGGTAGGTACGGGACTGCTGTCGTGGAGTGTCAGAGCGCTGGTCATCTGGTGCATGATCCAGGCGTTCCATCTTCCGCTCTCGCCTGCCGCTGCGGTCTCGACTCTCGCCGCGATCTATCTGAGTGGCGCCATCTCACCCACACCCGGTAATCTTGCAAGCTTCGAACTGGCGGCCGCTGGAGCCCTGGGGCTGTGGGGGGTGTCAGGCGACACCGGCCTCAGCCTCGGTATTGCCACGCATGCGCTGGAAATCCTGCCAACCTTGGCGCTTGGCCTGGCCATGGGAGTCAGGCCCGGACGCGCGGCGGCGTCCCGACCGACACCAGCCCAGGAGTCGGCCAGGTAGCGACGACCGCGCCTGCGTGGCAGGCGGCCACCGGCACACCGGTGACCGCCCACAGTACACCTACGAGTTCGCGGGCCGCACAGCCACGTAGGCCGGTTGGCCCTCGCGACTGATGAGCAGGAGAAGCGGCCGCCCTCCGGCAGACTTGACCGAGGCACGCAACTCATCCACGGACTGCACCACTTTGCGGTTCACCTGCTGAATGACATCGCCTGGCCGGATACCGGCGGCGGCAGCGCGGCCGTCAGGATTGACGTCCTGCACGAGCAGTCCGACGGTCTCCTGGGACGCACCAACCCGCGACGCCAGTTCTGGCGTCAGCGGGGCCACCGCCACGCCCAGCGCCGCACGGTCAGCGTCTGTGTCCTCCTGCCCAGCGCGCGCCTGCTGCTCAGGTTTCGCTTCATCGAGTCTGACGGTCAACGTGTGCGGCGTGCCGTCGCGACGGATGACGACCGTCGCCGACGAGCCAGGCCCGGCATCAGCCACGTAGTTCCGGATGACATTGGGCTCACGGACGGCACGACCATTGAACGATTCAATGACATCGCCCTGCCTGATTCCGGCCTCCGATGCGGCGCTGCCTGGTCGCACGGTCGTCACGATGGCACCAGACACCTGGCTCAGTCCAAGACTGGCCGCCAGATCCGAGGTCATCGGCTGCACGGTCACGCCAAGCTGGGCACGGTGGACCCGTCCGTCCTTGCGCAGGTCGTTCATCACGTGGCGCGCCATGTTGGTCGGAATGGCGAATCCAATGCCGATGTTGCCATCGGTGTTCGACAGGATCTGGGCGTTGATACCGACCAGTTCACCGCGGGTGTTCACGAGCGCCCCGCCAGAGTTCCCGTGATTGATGGGTGCGTCGGTCTGGATGAAGTCCTCATACCCGCCCTCTCCGGCTCCAGTTGCCCGGCCCTTGGCACTGATGATGCCCATCGTGACGGTTTGACCGACACCCATCGGATTGCCGAAGGCCAGAACCACATCTCCGACATTCATCGAGTCAGAGTTCCCCAGGCTCACGGCCACCAATCCGGTGGCCTGCACTTTGAGCAGCGCCAGGTCGCTGGCCGGGTCCGTGCCAACAACCGTGGCGTCGAGCATGCGCGCATCGTTGAACTCGACGCGCACGTGCTGGGCGCTGTCGACCACATGGTGGTTCGTGAGGATGTACCCATCGCGATCGACCACCACACCCGAGCCTTGCCCGCGCAGGCGTGGCGCGCTGGGCGCGCGGCCGGATTCATTCCCCTGGCCGAATCGGTCGCCGAAGAAACGCCGGAACAGTTCGTCGTCCTGAGGTCGCGCCGTTTGCGACGCCTTGACCCGACCTTCGGTATAGACGGTCACCACGGCAGGCGACACGGCCCTCACGATGTCTGCATATGAGTCGCGTCTGTCGCCACCTGCGGCCACGCCACTGACCGCGTGGGTAGCCGGCGTGCCAGAAGACCTGGACTCTGCCGCCCGTCCGTGCCACACGGCCGATGACACCAGCAGTGCAGCCGCGGCCACGGCTGCGCCGCGCCTGACGGAGCGTCGACGCGCGTTTCCTGTCGTGGAATCGAACACGTTCATGATGCCTCTTCTCCTGTATTCACCCCGCGTTCCTGGCAGACCCGGAGCGTGGGACACGCTGCGGGCGACGTGGGCCTGCTGAGGTCTTGGACGCCTGCGCTCACGATCTGGTCTGGACGGAAGACTTAAGTCCAACGATCGACCATCGCGCCTCGACAGGATTTCCGCCGTGGCTCCGGCTCCGTATGCTGGCTGACATGTCCGCGCAGCATGCCCCTCTTGGGCCAGCCGGCCCAGAAGCGAGACTGCTGCACCGAAGCATCAGCCAGCCAGCGGCCCATGACACCAGCAGCCTGCACCTTCTGACGCAGGAGGTCGCTGATTGGCCGTTGCTGCTCCGTCTGGCCATGCGCCATGACCTCCTCCCCTCGCTGCATGCGCTGCTCCAGACGTTCGACAACGAGGTGCCCCCGGATGTCTGCTCGTTTCTTGCGACGCAGGCCTCCGGCGCACATCAACGTGCTGAGGTCCTTGAGCAGGAACTGCGGGTCATCGCAGACGCGCTTCGGGAGAAGCGGCTGTGCGCGCTGGTGCTGCGCGCCCCGTACCCGCAGCCGCGAACGTCGCCACGAGAGCCGGCGGTTCCCGTGCTGTTCGTACCGCCTGGCGCACTTGACACCGCACGCGCGGCCCTGCTCCGTGCCGGATTCGCCGCAACGCTTCCGGCCCAGCTTGATCGCACGGCGTGGAGCTGTGGCCGTGAGATGCGTTACCACGTGGCCCCGCGGTTCGGAGACGAAGGGCACCCGGCCATCCAGTTGGTCTGGCATCTCACGCCACGCTATGTCCCGGGACAGGTGACCTGGGACTGGCTGCGGACTGATGCCACTCCCTACTGGCCGGGTCACGAGACGTTGGTCGTGCCGGATCAGGCTCGCGCCCTCATGGCCGACAGCCTGCTCGGCGCACTGGAGGCCTGGGAGCGTCTGGCAGACATCTCGTCCTTCAGTGCCTGCGCCACGCTTGCGACCGATGGCATCTGGACGCGCGCGCTGGCCGAGGCGCGCCTGCAGGGCGTCACACGACGCCTCAGACTGGCGGCAGGTCTGGCACGCGAGGCCACCGGCGTGCCAATGCCGCCCGCCGTGGCCACAGGCAAGAGCGATGACCGGGGCACGCGTGCGCTGATTCGCCAGGTCCTGGCAGATGCCAGCACAGACCGTCTCGTCCCGCGCCACGCACTCGCCAGGCATCGCCTGCTGGCCCGCACGCTCGACGGTGTACCAGACAGACTGCGATACGGCCTCGGGGTCTTCCGCGATCAGCGAAGCCGGATGTGCCTGGCTTTGTGCCAGGCGTTGCCACGCCGTCTGCCTCCGGCCCAGCTGCGAAACGGTGGCCCAACACCACAGGCGTCCGTCGAAGTGCTGCTGACTGCCGCTGCGGTGACGCCGGCGGACGTGGTCTACGACCTTGGGTGCGGAGATGGACGCGTGCTGCTAGCGGCGGCCCAGCGCGGTGCGCGCGCCGTGGGCGTGGAGCTTGACCCAGCCAGCCTGACTCAGGCCCGGGACGCCGTGAGACACGCCGGAGTCGAGGCCCTCGTCAGCGTGAGACGACAGGACCTCTTCTCGACAGACCTGTCGGAGGCGACAGTCGTCACCCTGAACCTCGGCAGGGCACATACCATGGCCCTGTCCTCCAGGCTCCGCTCACAGCTCAGACCCGGGTCACGCATTGTGGCGTTGAACGCCACCTTTGGCGACTGGAGTCCAGAGCAGACGTGGCGTGTGCCTCTCGCCGAGGGCGCCGCCGATCAGGTGTCTCTGTGGCGCGTTCCGGCCAGCACTGATGAGGCTGGAGATCCGGCCCCTGCCGGCGTGTACCGGAACCCGACGACGACGGCCTAGACCTCGTTGCCTCGCCTGCGCTTGCGAACCCCGGCCAGCGCCGCAAGTCCACCGCTCAGGAGCAGCAATGACGCCGGTTCAGGTACCGGATTCGACCCGAGTCCGGACAACGGCGCGACGTCATCAATGTCCCCGAATCCGCCGATGCTGATGTAGTAGTCGGGGTTCGTGATGTCCTGCGACATCCGGTAGTCGATGAAGGTGATGGACCCACAGCCGGCCACGAGGGCATGCCCAAGTCCGTCGACGGCACCCTGGTCGAAGTCGCAGGCGAACTGGGTCGCACTGGTCAGCAGGTTGTTGCCGCTTTGATCGAACGACCCCGTCCGGCCAGCCCCGAACATGGTCATCAGGTCCGTGTAGGAGTCATACACGAGCCCATGGGCCGGCGTGACGGACGTATACAGCCGATCCGTCTGCACATTTGCGAGATTGCTGATGTCAATGGTGCCAATGTTGCCGCTGCCGTTTGGCATGCCATTGATGTAGAACCACTGGGACGTGTCTGGCGCCCAGGCCAGCGTGGTCACGCTCGTATCATCGCCGTTCACGCCATACGCGGTGCCGTTGCCCACAGTGCCGTTGCCGACCGGGAGGACCTCGAGTGCCCCCGGCTGGTAGCTCGTGTAGACGTAGCTGCCACTCGGGTCGAGCGACAGATGGAACGCGCCTCCGTTCTGGGTGGCACCGGAGTCCAGGAAGGTCCCCCCGGTCGTGTACATGTTCACGCCACCGAACGGCCCGGTCCCTACGAGCAGATTTCCGTAGCTGTCGAAGATGATGCCGTCACCACTGCCCGCGTTGGCCAGATTGACCGACGTCCCAAGTGCAAAGGAATTCGTGGCGTCGTTGTAGGAATAGGAAATCCGGTTGACCGTCGGTCCGAAGATCGTCGTGTAATAGAGATCACCGGAGAACGTATCCGCGGCGGACGGCACTGCGCCGGCCAGTACCGCGAGAATCACCAGAATTGATGCCTTGCATGCACGCATTCACATCCTCGATTCGCGAAAGACTGGCCAGATCCTATGCCACAGGCACAGGCGATGCCAAGCCACAAATCGGTGCGAAAGGACTCCAGGTGAAGTCCGCGTGCGCCCTCTCGGCTCTGGTTCTGGCCCTTGGCAGCGCCTGCGGTTCCACACCCGCGGCCGACACCGTCACCTCGATGCTGGCACGAGGCGATGACTTCGCCGGGCGGAGGCGCTTTCCGGAGGCGATCATCGAGTACCGCAAGGCCGTCCAGTCCGCCCCTCAGTCAGGGGCGGCCCGGTTGCGCCTGGCAACCAGTCTCCTTGAGTTGAACGACCTGAAAGGTGGCGCCCGCGAGTACTTCCGCGCAGCGGACCTACTCCCTGACGATCCTGCCGTTCAGGTGCGCGCGGGTGGCCTGGCCCTGATTCAGGGGCGCTTTGACGAAGCAGCGGCGCGGGCCAAGCAGGTGCTGGCCGGGAATCCCCGGCATGTGGACGCGCAGATCCTGGCTGCGAATGCCAAGGCGGGCCTGAAGGACGTCGATAGCGCCATCGCGGATGTGGAACAGGCCATCGTGCTGGATCCCGGACGGGCGTCCAGCTATACGAATCTGGCGGACCTGCAGATAGCCGCCGGACAGATGGCCGACGCGGAGGCCTCGTTCAGGAAGGCTGTGTCGCTGAGTCCGGACTCCGCACAGGCCAGACTGTCCCTGGCCAGCTTCTACTGGGCCAGCCGACGTCGACCCGAAGCCGAACAGACCCTCAAAGACGCCCTGACCCGGACGCCGGAGAATGTGGCGGTGAACAGGGCCCTTGCGCTCTTCGCCGTTGTGGGTGGCGAACCTCAAAAGGCCGAACCCTACCTCCAGACGATCGCTCGCGTTGCCCGAACCCCCGACGCGAAGCTGTCACTGGCAAACTTCTACGTCCTGATGAAGCGTCATCCTGAGGCCACAGCACTGCTGACCGAGTTGGCGACTCAAGACGACACCTTTGCTGCGGCAACGTCCCGGTTGGCCACGCTGGCCCTGGCGAGTGGCGACACCCAGGATGCCGGCCGCCTCGCCACGGCCGTGCTGGCCAGGCACCCGAAGCATGTCGGAGCCCGCCTGATCGACGCGCGCCTTCATGCAGCGGCAGGCCGGCTTGACCAGGCCCTTGCCTCTGCCACCATCGCCGCTGACGGTGACCCCCGGTCCCCCCAGGCGTGGTACCTCATCGGCCTGCTCAACCTGAGCCGGCAGGACAGTGCCACGGCGCGCCAGGCGCTCAGCGAGGCGGCCAAGCTTGATCCGCGCGCAACAGACGCCCAGCTCCTCCTGGCACGTCTGTCTCTGTCGCAGGGCGGCATGGCAGCAGCGGCACGATTTGCCGAAGAAGCGCTCAGCGCCTCATCGGACAATGCCACAGCCCAGCTGCTCCTGGCACGCACGTCCCTGGCGCGTGGTGACATCGAACGGGCCGCGCGTCTGCTGACGACACTGGAACGCGAACACCCGACGTCCGCTGGGGTCCACGCCACTCTCGGAGCCATTTCCCTGCTCAGGAAGGACGAACCCGCGGCCCGGCGCGCGCTGACCCGCTCCCTGGCCCTCGACCCCCTGAATCTGGAAGCGCTCTCTGGCCTGATCACGCTCGATGTGGCCGCCGGCCGGATCGCCGAGGCACGTGCCAGGCTCGACGACCGTCTGGCCAGGAGGGCGGACCCGTCCGCCGTGATGCTCGCGGCATCGACCCATGCCTCCACCGGGCAGGCCAAGCAGGCCGAGACGTTGCTGTTGCGTCTGGTGGACCAGGAACCCACCAACCTGCAGGCGTACGCCATGCTGGCCCGGCTCTATGCCACCACCAACCGGATTGGCGAGGCGCGCCGCCAGCTTCAGGTCGTCATCGCGCAGAAGCCCCAGTCATTGCCGACACGGACACTGCTGGGCATGCTGAGCGAACTGGAGGGCAAGGCCGCCGAGGCCATAGCCACCTATGAACAGGTTCTGGCCCAGGATCCCAAGTCGCCAGTCGCTGCCAACAATCTGGCCTGGCTCCTGCTCCAGTCCGGGGGCGATACCACGCGGGCGTTTGAACTGGCGCAGAGTGCCAAGGCCATCCTGCCGAACGATCCGCACGTGAACGACACGCTCGGCTGGGCGTACGTCCAGAAGGGACTCTTCGCGTCTGCCGTGCCGCTGCTTGAGCAGTCCGTGGCTGCGGCTCCGACCAACGCCACGGCGCAGCTGCACCTCGGCCTCGCCCGTGTCAGGGATGGCCGCCTGAGTGCCGGTCGGACCGCGCTGAGGGAAGCCGTACGGCTGCAGCCTGCGCTGGCCAGTCAGCCTGACGTCAGGCAGGCCCTGGGCCCAGGCTGACCGAGCCGACCACACACGGCTATCGGAGTGAGATCTCGTCGTCCAGTGGACCCGGAGCCGGCCTGAGCACGCGCTCGCGATGTCTGGTGATGTAGGCCCGGGCCCAGGCCGCCGTGCGCGGTGCCCGCTCGTGCTCCCCCATCACCACCCAGAGGTCGTCCGGATGATCGACGTCGGGGCAGGGCGTGAGCAGGGTGACGTCAATCTCCTCGGTGCGTGCCCGGTCAAGCGTGCGGTCGAGCACATCGGGCGCGCCCCACCCGCCAACCGAGAGCAGCGCAACAGGCGTCTCGCGTGCGCCAATCAGGTAGTACCCCCCGTCAAGTGCCGGTCCGATGACCACACCGTCCTGTTGGAGCAGGACGTCACGGGCAGCCGCGATACTCGCCGGCGGCAACGTGGGGATGTCAGCGCCAATCAGGACGACACCGGCCGCGCCCGCCGTCAACAGCGCATCAAATACGCCCTGCATGCGCGCGCCCAGTTCGCCGTCGACCTGCGGTATCCGCAGCACGTCAGGGGGCAACAGCGCAGCCAGCTCAGCCTCGGCAGTCGCAGGGGTGAATGCCACGGCGCGCCGTACGCCTGCCACCTCCGTGCCCGCGAGCGTGTCCAGCAGCAAGGCCGACAGCAGGGCCGGGTCCGGCTCGGTCTGGAGCGCACCGAACAGGCGGCTCTTCCCTCCGGCACCGGGTGCCCGTGCCAGGACTACGACGACGACTTCGTTCGCCAGTTCCACCATGCCCGGAACCCCAGCAGACACGCCAGCACCACCGCCCATCGCTGTGGTTCACGCACGTCCGACTTCACCAGCCACCAGAAGTGCAGCACGACCGCGATACCGATGACATAGATCAGCCGATGCAACTGCTGCCACCGGCGACCACCCAGCCGACGAATCATGCCAGCGGTCGAGGTAATCGTGAGCGGCAGCATCAGCGCGAATCCCACCATGCCGGCCGTGATGAACGGACGCTTCACCACGTCGGCCACCATGTCTGGCACGCTGAAGAACTTGTCCAGCACAAACCAGATACTGAAATGGAGGATGGCGTAGAAGGCGGCAAACAGGCCGAGCATCCGGCGGACCTGGATGACCTTGTGCCAGCCGGTGAGCCGCCGGAGCGGCGTCACCGACAAGGTCAACATGAGGAACAGCAGCGAGAACCACCCGGTGTGGTGAGTGATGTACTCGATTGGATTGGCCGTCAGGTCGCCCTGGTAGCCCCAGTAGGCGACCCACGCCAGCGGCAGGAGCCCTGCCAGCAAGACCAGCGTCTTGATGACGCCCGTCTTCAATAGAACTTCCTCAGGTCCATGCCGGAATACAGCGACGCCACCTGATCGGCATAGCCGTTGAACGGCAATGTCTTCTTCCGGAAGATCTCGCCCAGCCGACGCTCGGTGGCCTGAGTCCATCGCGGATGGTCGACCTGCGGGTTCACGTTGGAGTAAAAGCCGTATTCCCGGGCGTTGATGAGATTCCAGGTGGATGGCGGCTGCTTCTCGACCAGGCGAATGCGGGTGATGGACTTGATGCCCTTGAACCCGTACTTCCACGGCACGACCAGGCGCACGGGCGCACCGTTCTGGTTCGGCAGCTTCTCGCCATAGAGCCCGACCGCCAGCATCGTCAGCGGATGCATCGCTTCATCCAGGCGCAGCCCCTCGACATAGGGGAAATTGATGCCGGCCTCGTCCGGCGCGAGCATCGAGCTGCGGGAGTAGTGCGTCTCGAACGCGACATACTGCGCCTTGGATGTCGGCTCGACCTGCTTGAGCAACGCGGCCAGCGGGACGCCGACCCACGGCACCACGATGGACCAGGCCTCGACGCAGCGCATCCGGTAGATCCGCTCTTCAAGGGGCGCAATCTTGAAGAGGTCGTCATAGCCGAGCACCTTCTTCTTGGCCACTTCCCCCTCAATCGTCAAGGTCCAGGGGTTGGTCTTGAACCCGCGTGACAGCACCGCGGGTTCTTCCTTCTGCGTGCCGAACTCGTAGAAGTTGTTGTAGGTGGTGATGTCCTTGAACGAGTTCAGCTTCTCGCCAGTGTCACTCAGTGGGCTCTTGGTCACGCCAGGCAGCTTCGGCCCGGTCTGCGCCTGGAGCGACTCGGCCCAGGGCATGGCCGCGGCACCGGCCAGACCAGCGGCTGCGCCAGACAGGGTGCGGATGAACTCCCGGCGCTTCTGATAGATCTCGCGCGGGGTGGTATCGGACCAGCGGTACTCACTCGGCTTCCGTATCAGCATGGCGTGTCCTGTCTGTCGCGTTCAGTCTGCGGTTTCTGCCATTATGCCAGAACCTTTTATGGTCACGGTTGTCGTGCCGGTCCTCGACGACGCAGCGGCGGCCGAGGCCCTGCTGGCCTCGATGTCCCCCCATCCGGCGGTGCAGATTGTGCTCGTGGACGGCGGGTCGGACCCAGCCCTGGCCACGATGGTCCAGGACCGCCCGGACGTCAGGCTGATGCAGAGCCGGCCTGGCCGCGGCCCGCAACTGAACGCCGGGGCGGCCGTGTCGGCCAGTGAGTGGATCCTGTTCCTCCATGCCGACTGCCGCCTGCCCCACGGCTGGTTCGACGCGATCTGTGGCCTGCCTCCCGAGGCGGTCGGCGGGTGGTTCCGCTTCAGCCTGGAAAGCCCCGCCTGGCAGGCCCGCGTGCTGGAGCAGCTGGTCTCCCTGCGGGTCTCCCTGACGGGCCTGGCCTACGGGGACCAGGGCCATTTTGTCCGGCGCACCGTGTTCACCCGCATGGGGGGCTATGCCGACCTCCCGCTGATGGAAGATGTGGAGTTCGTCCGGAGGCTGCCGCGTGCGGGTATCGTGATGTCACTGCCGCTGCCCCTCCGCTCTTCGGCCCGACGATGGGAACGGGACGGCTGGCTGCACCGCAGCGTCCGCAACCTCGGCCTCCAGTGCGGCTATGCCCTGGGCATCCCGCCCGCCCTGC